>JAZSFD010000110.1:0-22360 GCA_045532035.1 Eubacteriales bacterium
AATTATCAAAAAGGATTTTCCGATATCAGCCTCGTTTCCGATATCAAAAGGCTGCAAAGGTTGAAGTTTTTCTGCAAGGCTTTGCAAAAATCAAGTGACAATGTCGGCTCATCTGATTGGACTTCTGCTTTGCCGATATCAAAAACCTTGTTTTGGAAAAATGGGCGTATCAATCAACCGCCCTTTCAGGCAATGGAGGTATTATGACACCCCCTGTTTGTGCATATTGCTAACAGCAATTATTGTAATACACTTTGTCAGCAAACTCAAAGGGAGCACACGCTCCCTTTCTTGTTATCATATTCAGGCATTTGCCCGCTTTTTTCCGAACACTCCCGTTCTGAACACTATAGCATACGCCACGGCGCTTATAACAAGGGCGACAATGACATCAATAACCGAATGCTGCTTCAAAAACAGGGTGGAAAGGATTATGAGGATATTGATTATGTGGGCGGAGATCTTCACCGCCTTACCCAGATGCTTTGTGCAGACAAAGGCGATGGTTGACGAAACAGAGCCGAAAACGTGCACCGACGGGCAGACATTTGTGTTGGTGTCATAAGCATAAAAATCACGCATAAAATCCACAAGGAAGTTATCGCGCACAAAGGTCTCGGGGCGCAGGCACTGAACTGTCGGATAAAGATAATAGCTGATAAGTGCACTGGTGTAGGTTATTATGATGAAATATGACATTTTCTTAAACATATCCACATCATAAAAAAGCGTATAGGCTATGGAAAGAACTATGTACAAAAACCAGAACACATAAGGAATAACAAAAAGCTCGTTGAAGGGGATCATGTCGTCGAAGGGCAGATACATCTCATGCAAGCCAATGCCAAGTTCGTCATAATAATTGCTGTAATGCTTTTCCACAAACCAAAAAAGAACACCGTATAACGGCCAGTACAAAAGCAAAAGCAGGTGTCTGTAAACTTCGCTGAAAAGATTATTCGGGCGCAGCTTCAGATAGTTTACACAGGGTTTTGAAAATCTCATTTATTTCTCCGTAACACAATATTGGTTCCTTAAATTCATTTACATTATACACATTTTGGGGAGAATGTCAACCAAATTAACCAAATATGTCGGAAGAAACAAAATCTTGTGTCAGGCTGTCGATTTTTTTGAAAAAAATATTGACATTATCTGCAATATAATTAGAATATATAGTAGGATATTTTATATATTTATGGAGAAACATTTTTCAATGGCAGAGGCTGACAAGATCAGAATAATAGCCCATATAAAAACAGATTTTCCCGAAAAATTCGGCATTCCTCGTCAAAGCGGACTTGCAGGAAACATTTCGCGTATCGTTTTCGAAGAAGAATTCCGCAACCCGGATGCGCTTCGCGGCATTGAGGGTTACAGCCATCTGTGGCTGATATGGAAATTTTCGGAAAGCACGCGGGAGGAATGGTCGCCGACAGTGCGCCCGCCGCGCCTTGGCGGAAACACAAGAATGGGGGTTTTTGCCACACGCTCACCTTTCAGGCCAAACCCGCTGGGACTGTCCTCGGTCGAGCTTGTCGGGGTAGAAAAAACAGCGCTCGGACATACTCTTATCGTGAAGGGGGCAGATCTGCTCGACGGCACGCCGATATATGATATCAAGCCATACCTCGCCTTCACGGACAGTCATGCCGATGCCGTGGGAGGCTTTGCGGACAGCCGCCTTTCATATTCACTGGATGTGGTATTTCCGCAGGAGCTCGAAAAACACTTCGACAAAGGTGCTCTTTTGGTCATAAAGGAGCTTCTCTCGCAGGATCCGAGACCTGCATACATCGATGACCCCGAAAGGATATACGGACTTGCCTTCTCGGGAAAACAGATCAGGTTCAAGGTATCACAAAACACCCTTACGGTGGTATCCGTAGAATAATAATCAATAATAACATACAGAAAGGAGTTCTATTATGGGACTTATCAAAGCAGGAATCGGTGCACTCGGCGGAACATTTGCAAACCAGTGGAAAGAGTTTTTCTACTGCGACGCCCTTGACGGTGATACATTGATGATAAAGGGACAGAAGCGCACAGGCTCGCGTTACTCCAACACCAAGGGAGAAGACAATATTATTTCAAACGGCTCTGTTATTGCCGTTGCCAACGGACAGGCAATGATGATCGTCGAGCAAGGCAAGGTTGTGGAATTCTGCGCAGAGCCCGGTGAATTTACTTATGACACCTCGACAGAGCCCAGCATTTTCACAGGAAAGCTCGGCACAAGCATTCTCGAGACCTTCAAAACCATCGGCAAGCGCTTCACATACGGCGGAGATACCGGAAAAGACCAGAGAGTTTACTACTTCAACACAAAGGAAATTATGGGAAACAAATACGGCACCGCCACACCCATTCCTTTCAGAGTTGTTGTAAACGAAGCTATGGGCTTCAAGCTCTCTGTCGATATCAGATGCAACGGTGAATATACCTACACGCTTACAGACCCAATGCTTTTCTATAAAAGTATCGCGGGAAATGTCGCCGATGAATACAAAAGACAGGACCTTGAGGACATCCTCCGTTCGGAGCTTCTTTCAGCTCTCCAGCCTGCCCTTGCCAAGGTTTCGGCACAGCAGATCGAATATTATGAGCTTCCCGCCCATACCACAGAGATAAGAAATGCACTTGCAGAGGTTCTAAAATCCGACTGGACCGAAACAAGAGGTATTCAGATCGAAAAAATAACCATCAACTCTCTCTCCATCCCCGAGGATCAGAGAAAGAAGATCACCGAATGGGAAGAAACCGCAATGACAACAAATCCCATGGTTGCAGGCGCAAGACTTGTGGGCGGTCAGACAGATGCCATGAGAACTGCAGCGGCAAATGAGGCAGGTGCAATGACCGGCTTTATGGGAATGGGTATGGCGATGAATGCAGGCGGTATGAACGCACAGAATCTCTTTGCTATGGGTCAGCAACAGACTCAGACGCAAAATGCAGCTTCCTCCGACAGCTGGAAATGCTCCTGCGGTGCTGAATCGACAGGCAAATTCTGTCCCGAATGCGGTGCAGGAAAACCAAAAGCTGACGGCTGGACCTGTTCCTGCGGCACTGTGAACAAGGGCAAATTCTGTCAGGAATGCAGCGCAAAAAAACCCACAGGAGTTCCTCAGTACAAATGCGACAAGTGCGGCTGGGAACCCGAGGATCCGGGGAATCCTCCCAAGTTCTGTCCCGAATGCGGAGACAGATTTGACGACTCCGACATTAAATGATTTCCTTTTTCCGCATGAACACGGAGGATCATAATCATGTCTGAACTTCAACAATACAAATGCCCCTGCTGTGACGGCTCGATAGAATTCGACACCGCCTCGCAGAGCATGAAATGCCCTTATTGCGGCACCGAATTCGATGTCAAAACCTTAAAAGAATACGACAACATCCTGAAAACTGAGAAACATGGAGATCACATGGAATGGGATTGCTCCCATGCTTCGCAGTGGCAGGAGGACGAAAAGAGCTCTGTGCGCTCATATATCTGCAATTCCTGCGCAGGTGAAATTCTGACCGACCTTTCCACCGCCGCCACCGAATGTCCCTATTGCGGGAACGCCGTGGTGATGATGGACAGATTCACGGGAGATTTGAAGCCCGATCTTGTAATCCCCTTCAAGCTCGACAAAAAAGCGGCGATCGACGCTCTTTCAAGGTATCTTTCGGGAAAAAAGCTTTTGCCCAAAAGCTTCAAATCAAAGAATCATCTTGATGAGATCCGCGGCATTTATGTTCCGTTCTGGATATTTGACACAAAAGCAAAGGCAAGCATCAGATACAAGGCAACCCGTGTGCGCGCATGGAGCGACTCAAGATATCACTATACCGAAACCACCTATTATTCAGTGGGACGCGGCGGAAAGATCGCTTTCGAGCATATTCCTGCCGACGGCTCGACAAAATTTGACGATGCCATGATGGAATCTATCGAGCCCTACGATTTCTCTCAGGCGGTAGATTTTCAGACAGCATATCTTTCGGGCTTTTTTGCCGACAAATATGATGTGACCTCTGAGGACAGCAAGGAGCGCATCAACTCCCGCGTAAAAAAAAACACCGAGGATGCCTTTGCTTCAACGGTGGTAGGATATAACTCTGTCATCCCTGTCAATTCAAGCATAAATCTTGAAAACAGCTCGGTAAAATACGCCCTTTATCCCGTGTGGCTTCTGAACACCACCTGGAATGGGCAAAAATACACCTTCGCCATGAACGGGCAGACAGGAAAGTTCGTCGGAGATCTTCCTGTTGACAAGGGAGCTTATTTCCGCTGGCTGGGACTCATTTCGGTTCTCGGCACCGCAGGCGCCATTGCTCTTTTTGCCATAGGCAAAAGCATGGGACTTCTGTGAGGAGGAAAAAGCATGAAAAGAAAACTTTTAAGCTTCATTTCCGCGCTCCTCATTCTCACCGGTCTTTCGTTTTCCGCCACCGCCTCCCCCGCTCTTCTTATTGATGAGGAAGCCCTTTTGTCAGAGCACGAGGCAGAACTCATTGAAGACTCGCTTGAGCTATTGTCGGACGAATACGGCATGGATTTCGTCATCGTCACATCTCCCGATTTTGACCGAAAGGCTGCTGACGATTTTGCCGACGATTATTATGACTATGGCGGATATGACCGCGACGGCATAATTCTGGTTGTGAGCGACAATCTCGGCGAAGTGTTCATTTCCACCTCGGGGGACGGAATGTACAGCTTTTCCGACAACGATGTGGAGCTGATGCTTGATGCCATCATCGATGAGCTGTCTTACGGCGAATACGCCGACGCCCTTGAAGAGTTTATTTCGGAATGCGAAAGGCTTTATGATAACGGAGAAGACAGCTCTGTCCAACCGTTTCTTTCGACAAAACAGATAATCATTTGCGCAGTCATCGGAATTATCATCGGATTTATCGGTGTCAGCTCCATGAAAAGCGGGATGAAAACTGTCAGGGCAAAAACAAACGCCCGGGAATATATGGTATCGGAAAGTTTGGAGCTTACCGAAAAGCATGACACCTTCCTTTACCGCAACATTTCCCGCGTAAGAAGGCAAAACAATTCCTCGTCAGAAGGTAACCGAATCGGCTCGTCGGGACGTTCCCACGGCGGTTCGGGAAGAAGCTTCCGATAAGATCAAAAGGAGAAGAAAATGAAAAGAAATACTAAGATACTAAGCGTCTTTCTCGCGGCTGTTTTCGCAATCATTGCGGTATGTTCTGTTTTTGTTGCCGCCGATGCAAGCTATACGGTGAATTATAACACAACCGCTGTTGAAGTCAAGGTAGACGAAGAATTCACCATCATCGCCGCCCCGAAGCTTCCTTCAAAAGCCACTGATATCAAATATCAATGGTATATGACCTCCACCAATAAGCTTTCGGAGGCAACAAAAATCGAAAATGCCACCAACAGCCTTTTCAAGGCAAAAGCTGAAACCCCGGGCGATTATTATTACTTCTGCGAAGTGACGGCAAAGCTTGACGGGCAGACCATTACCACCCTGAATTACAGCAATATGTCAGCGGTCAGGGTCACTGTTAAGGCATCTCTTGCCATCGTGCCGGTTGGTGATGACAACGTTTCAATATATGATCCCGACGACACCGTGTTTTTCAAGGTTGAAATCCAAAATGCAACCAAAGCGGATATCTCCTGGTATGTGTGCGACGAAAAGGGAAACACAGGTAAAATTCTTGCCATAGGCAACAGCTTGGTGATCAACGGCATCGACGGGGAAAAGCTTGGAATCCCTCAATATTTCGCCTGCATCGCAACCGACGGAAAAGACATTGATCTTCACATCTTCTCCTGCACCCTCAAAGACGAAAGCATGAGAGAGGAAGAAAAAGAAGAAGAAGAAAAGACTCCCGACACGCCGGAGGACGAAAAAAACACCGACGACAGCAAACCGCCCGAAACCGACGAAAAGGACGAATACAAGCTCCCCTTTACCGATGTCAAAGAAAGCGACTGGTTCTATAACGATGTAATGACCGCCCACAAAAACGGTCTTATCAACGGAAAGAGCGAAACGCTGTATTCTCCCGGCGACAACATGACATACGCCGAGGCTGTCAAGCTTGCCTGTGCGATTCATCAGCTCGACCGCGACGGAAAAGTGACCATTCCCAACGGCTCGATGTGGTGGTACAGCACCTACATGGACTATGCCCTCACCAACGGCATCATTGAGCAGGACCTTTCGGACAAGGCAAACGAACCCATCACCCGAAAAGAATATGTCTACATTTTCTACAAAGCTCTGCCCGAGGAAAAATTTGCCGAGATCAACAACATTGCGGCAGGCTCGATCCCCGATGTTAAGGCAGGAAAGTATTACCACAGGATATACACCTTCTACCGTGCAGGAATTCTTACGGGAAGTGATGCAAAGGGCACCTTCTCACCCGACAGCAACATAAAAAGAAGCGAAGTCGCAGCAATCCTTACAAGAATGTTTGACGACAGCGCAAGAAAGACCATTACATTGAAATAACGCAAAAAAGTCTGTGCATCTCACACAGACTTCAATCCGAAACAAAACCCCATTTCCGAGAAGGAAATGGGGTTTAATAATGCAAATAGCGCAAAACACACCAAGAGAGAGACAATCCGCACTCTTTATTCTATTACATTTGCGAACAAAAGCAGAAAAAACAACTTTTCAACGGCAAGCCAACTCTTTTGCTTTATCTAAGATACTTGTGTGCATATGCCGCATACTTTTCCTTGAAATACTCGTTATCCTTTTTAATGGCGCGGAGTGATTCGTGGAGGTTGAGGTTGTTGTCAAGAACATCCATGACACAGCCTGCAATGTTGGAGCAGTGGTCGGAGGTTCGCTCAAGGTTGGTGAGAATATCAGACCATACAAAGCCTGTTTCGATGCTGCACGAACCCTGCTGGAGACGGAGAATATGGTTTGTACGCATTCTTTCCTTGAGCTCGTCGATGATCTGTTCGAGAGGCTCGATGTTTGCGGCGGCATTGCTGTCACCCGAAACAAAGGCTTCAAGCGAAAGATCAAGGATCTCGCGAGATGCTCCCTTGAGATTTTCAAGCTCCTTTTTGGCTTCGTCCGAGAAGGTGATGCCTTTGGTATTCAGCTCTTCTGCCGAATCGATGATGTTTGCGGCGTGGTCGGAAATGCGCTCAAGGTCTCCGATGACCTTGAGGAGCATGGCAGCCTTTGCACTGTCAACGGCGTTGATCTTAAGCGCGCTGAGCTTTACAAGGTATGTTCCGATAATATCCTCATAATGGTCGGTCTTGTCTTCTGCTTCGCGGACGGATGAAGCAATAGCTTCGTCGTATTTGTCAAGGCAAGAGAGTGAATCCTTCATCGACTTGATGGCAACCTGTGCCATGTCGAGCGAAAGCACATAACAGCGCTCAAGAGCAACTGCGGGAGTCGCAAGAAGGCGTTCGTCAAGCTCTGCGATCTTATCAGGCTTCTGTGTTTCGGGAACGAGCTTGTAGGCAAGCTTTTCAAGAAGCGACGACATGGGAAGAAGCAGAAGGGTACACGCGATATTGAACACTGAATGGGCAACAGCAATGCCCGAAAGTGATGCACTCTGATCGAAGAGAGACGGAGCGAATACAAGATCAACAATGCTGAAGGTGGTGAGCCACACAACAGTTCCGATGACATTGAACGAAAGGTGGACAAGAGCGGCACGCTTTGCGTTTCTGTTTGTTCCGAACGACGAAAGGATGGCAGTGATACAGGTGCCGATGTTCTGACCCATAATGATCGGGATGGCAGCACCATAGGATACAGCTCCCGTTGCGGCAAGCGCCTGGAGAATACCGACAGATGCAGAGCTTGACTGGATGATTGCAGTAAGGATAGCACCGACGGCAACGCCGAGGATGGGATTCTTGAACATGATAAAGAGATTCTTGAAGGCTTCGACCTTGGCAAGACCTTCGACAGCGCTTGTCATTGTATCCATACCGAACATAAGAACGGCAAAGCCGAGGAAGATTGTTCCGACATCCTTTTTCTTGTCGCTCTTGCAGAACATATAGAGGATGATACCGACAAGAGCAAGAATGGGAGTAAAAGATGTGGGCTTGAGAAGCTTCAAAAAGATGTTGTCACCGCTGATACCGCCAAGGCTTAAGATCCATGCGGTGATGGTGGTACCAACGTCGGCACCCATGATAACATTTATTGCCTGCTTGAGGGACATAAGTCCTGAGTTTACAAAGCCGACAACCATAACTGTTGTGGCGGAGGAGCTCTGAATAACCGAGGTCACGCCCATACCTGTCATAAGTCCTGCGAATTTGTTGGTGGTAAGCTTGGCGAGAACTCCCTCAAGCTTCGAGCCCGCACGGCGTTCAAGCGCCATACCCATAAGGTTCATGCCAAAAAGAAAAAGACATAAACCGCCGATAAGTGTCAGTGCGTCAAAGATTGTCATTTGAAAACCTTCCTTTTCTTGAATTTTTATATACCTCGCGCGCACGATC
Source organism: Eubacteriales bacterium (assembly GCA_045532035.1). Lineage (GTDB taxonomy): Bacteria > Bacillota > Clostridia > Oscillospirales > CAG-382 > UMGS1052. The sequence goes on from JAZSFD010000110.1 coordinate 8,489, forward strand.
ACCGATCGGGCATACGGGGAAAAGCATTTTTTATATTCAGGAAATGACAGTTGTTATTAACTATCCCTAGAATCTGCCATTTTATTTCATTTTACCACATATGTATCACCATGTCAAGAAAATTTATTGATATATAAAAAATATTTATGGATATTCGGCGCATCGATAAAAAAGACAGATATGTCAGGACAAAAAGCTAAAAATTCCCCGAACACTGTCGGGGAATTCAAACTGCTGATAAAGTCTAATTCGGAAAAGAAGAGGGAACCCCCCGCCGGGGGTTTCCCTCTTGCACTTCGTGCAATTCACCGAAGTTACTTCGTAACTTCCACCTGCGTTTTTGAAGCACAAAAAGTGTTTCGCTTTCTGCGGAAAGCGACAAGGGCTTCTCGCCCTTGACCGCGAAAACTTTTTGAAAAAAAGTTTTATCAAAAACTTTCGATGGGTTTTGCGACAAGCTCAGCTCCTCTTACACAGTGGAGCCTTTATTCTTAGCAAAATATGACAATGTTGTTTGTCAGCAGACCGGGTTCCCCTGTGTAAGGGAAATCAATCTGTGCATTCAAAAGCACCGGCTTCGTAAACATTGACATGAGTCTCATAGGTGCAGATGATTGCCGAATATCTGTCAATCATCGCCTGCATCACACGGCTGTCAACATTGGTGAAAATCTCTCCTCTGAACTCTTTTGATTGCAAAGCGTTCTTCCTTTCTTTTCGCCGCAAAGAATCATTTCCCGTCAAGCATTTCGACTTCTTTTTCTGTCATATGCCGCCACATTCCGCGTGAAAGCTTTTCGTCAAGAAGAAGCGAACCGAAACGGATGCGCTCAAGGAATGTGACTTTTTTGCCGAGGTGGGCGCAGATGCGCTTGATCTCATGATATTTTCCCTCGGTAAGGATCATTGTGGCACAGTTTCTTTTCTGCTCATCGATTTTGAGAATACACGGCTTTGTCAGCTCGCCGTCAAGCATAACACCCTTGAGGCATATATCTACATCTTTTTCTTCAAAATCGCCGTCGCATTCGACATAATATTCTTTTTCGACATGATGCTTCGGGGACAAAAGGCGGTGGGCATTTTTTCCGTCGTTGGTGAGCACAAGAAGTCCCACAGTGTCCTTATCAAGCCGACCTGCAGGAAAAAGACCTTTTGAGGCATAGTTTTCGGGCAGAAGCGACAGCACCGTTTTTTCACGGACATCGTCGGTTGCCGACACAACTCCTGCAGGCTTGTTCATGAGGATATAGATGAATTCACTGTATGAAAGAAGCTCTCCGTCAAGAGTTACGGCAGCCTGTTTTTCATTTATCTTCATGTCGCCCTTTGAGGCGGTTCTGCCGTCAACAGTTACCCTGCCCGCGCGGATGGCGGAAGCCGCCTGTGTACGGCTGATTATGCAGGTGTCGGACAAATATTTATCAAGTCTCATCGTCAAGTATGCTCCTTGGCGCCACCTCAAGGCAAACCTCGCAAAAGCCTGCGTTTTTCAAAGCATCGTTTGATGCTTCGAATGCCTTTTTCGGTGTGTTATTGTCTTTTGAAAGATGGGCAAGAATTATTCTTTGTGTGCCGTTTTGTGCAAGATACGGTACAAATTTCGAACAAGCCTCGTTGGAAAGATGTCCTCTGTCTGACAAAATTCTTGCCTTTAGATAATCGGGGTAAATGCCGCATTTCAGCATTTCCACATCGTGATTTGATTCAAAAATCACGGTTTTCGAGCCGAAAACGCATCGTGCGATCTCACGGGTCACATAGCCCATGTCAGTGGCATACGAAAAGCTGTCCTGCGGACTGTTTATGCGATATCCGACACTGCCGTAAGCATCATGCGGGGTGCGGAAAGGAAGTATCTGCAGATCATTGAGATACAGCTCTCCCCCGGGGTCAAGCGTTTTCATACAGCTTGAAAGGAAAGGATTCTTTCCACCCGACGAAATGAGCTTTGCCGATGCGGAATTTATATATACGGGAATATGATATTTCTTGCAGAGCATTTCAAGTCCCGTAATGTGATCGCTGTGCTCATGGGTAACAAGCACGCACGATATGTTTTCAGCCGCGCTTCCGATTTTTGAAAGGGCGCAGCAGATACTTCTGCACGAAACACCCGCATCAATAAGAAGCTCAGTCTTTCCGTGTTTTATGTGTATTGAATTTCCCGAGGAACCCGAGAAAAGCGGTGTTATTTCAAGCATTTTGTTCACCGGATCATATGCCGAAATTGTCGGCAAGACCTAAGTTTATGAGCATGATATCCGCAAGAAGCGCAACTATCATCGGAAGAAAAACGATAATAAGTCCGCGGCGTATTTTATCAAACTTTGCCAACAGCCGTCCCCTTTTTCCGTCCTTTTCTTCGTTCTCCTTTTGCTTCAGAAAAGCAATGGCAAAGGCGACAAAAATATAGGCTATCGCAAGGACAAAGGAAGACCATATGTAGATCTCCTGGATGATCGGCATTTTCGCTTTCAGAAAGCCGAAATAGAGCGCAAGCAGAGCTATCATGCTTGTCAGAAGCAACAGCGCAAGCTTTTTGTTTCGCTCTGTCCTGCTCTCAACTCTGAAGCTTTGAGAAGCAGTCGTTGCCTTAAACTTTTTTGACTTTTTCTTTTTTGCCATTTTGTCAGATAAGCTTTTCAAGCTGAACGGCGCCGTAAAGTCTTACCTTGAGGACATACGCGCTGTCATCGCCGAAAACAGCTGTCATAGCGTTATTGAATTCGGTCACATATTCGTTGGGCACAAAAGCCTGGATGGTTCCGGCAAAGCCGCCGCCATGGACACGGTAGACCGCTCCGGGCTTGGGATCGAGAACATCCGCCGCCACCGCAAGGGCAAGAGATATTCCCTGCTCGTGGACATTCTTTGTGGTGTAGGTGTTCTGAAGAAGAGTCGCCGACGAAAGTCCCGACGCCTTGATGTAGGAAAGGAAGTCCTTGATATCATCCTTTTTGAGGGCGCAAGTCGCCTTTTCTACTCTGTCGTTTTCGTTGAGGAAATGAAGCGCACGCATAACAGCGCGGTCTCCGCACTTTTCACGAAGAGCGGCAATATTTGCCATCACATCGCTCTTTTCAACTTCACGAAGAACACTCTTGCTAAAGAAAGCTGCCACAGATTTCATTTCGGCAGGGATGGAAGCATAGTCCTCGTTGAGGTCGGCGTGATTTCCGCCGGTGTTCACGATGCAGAGAGAATAGCCGTGGGACGAAAGGTCAAAATCAGGCTTTTCGACGATGGGATTCTTGGGATCGCAGAAATCGATCGCCACAAATCCGCCTGCGGCACAAGCCATCTGATCCATGAGTCCGCAGGGCTTACCGAAATGTACATTTTCGGCATACTGAGAAATCTTTGCAATCTCGATATAGCCTATCTTGCCGTCGTTGTAGAAGTGATTGAGAATGTTTCCGATCATGTCCTCAAAAGCCGCAGAGGAAGAAAGTCCCGAGCCCTTGAGAACGCTGGAGGTGGTGTAGGCATAAAAGCCGCCGTCGACAAAGCCGTTCTTCAAAAAACCGTCGCAAACACCGCGGATGATGGCAGAAGCCTTATAAAACTCGCCCTCGTTCACCTTGTCAACTCGGTCAAGCGAAACGATGTCCTCGGGGAAGCCCTCGGACTTGACGCGGATCTCGCCCGCATCGTTCTTTGCAGCAACTGCGATGATGTCAAGGCTGATGGATGCGGCAATCACCTTTCCGTGGTTGTGGTCTGTATGGTTTCCCGAAATCTCGCTTCTGCCGGGAACCGAGAAAAGCGATACTTCGCAGTCGTCGTTTACAAGAGAAGAATACTGTGCCACAAAGCCGTCGACTGCGCCCGCATAGCGGTCACGCACGCAGGAAAGGTCGCAATCTTCGCCGTAAAGCTTTCTGAATGCGGTATCATAACCACCGCTTATGATTTCGGAACGGATTTCAGATAATTTCATTTTGTGCCTCCAAAGCTGTTTATTATAAAAATTCAATATTTTCGCATTATGTATATATTAAGTATACCATCTATTCCGACTTTTTGCAAGTACTATTTGGTCTTTACAAGTATCAAAAAATTTGTTCATAACGCATTGACAAACAACTATTTTTTTGATATAATCATGATGTATGAGGCTACAAAGATTTTGGAAAGGAGGAATAGATTTTGGGAAGAGCCGTTATGGTCACCTCTTTCAAGGGAGGAGTCGGCAAAACAACAGTTTCGGCAAACCTTGCCATGACGCTTGCGCGCATGGGGTTCCGTGTCATTGCCGTTGACTGTGACCTTGAATCGCGCTGTCTTGATATCGCGCTCGGTCTCGAAAATTCCTCGCTTTACAACATCTGCGAAGTGCTCACCGGAAAGCACACTCTTGAAGAAGCACGAGTCTCCCATCCCGAATGTCACAATCTTTCGTTTGTGGCGGCGCCCGCATATTTTTCGCTGGCGGATGAGGATTCCTTCGTCTTCACTGAGGAGCAGGTACAAACGCTTGTGATGAAGCTTAAGCTTGAATATGACTTTGTTATCTTCGATCTTCCCGCCCGCCCCGACAAGCTTTATAAATCGCTTGTGAAATATTCCAACTACGCCCTTGTCATCTCGCTTCATACCGCGGCATCCATTCGCGCCGCCGAGAAGACAGCTATGGCTCTGGAAGAGTTGGGCTGCGGCGAGGCTTGCACCGACATCATGGCAAAGAGTATCAAAACCCGGCTTATCATCAACAGCTTTATGTGTCGGGATGCCGTGAACGGCGACAGACCGTCGATATACGATGTCATCAACAAGACCTCTGTCAAGCTCATCGGCGTTCTCCCCTTTGACACCGAAATGGCGCGCGGACAGGAAAACGGAATGCTCGCCTACCGCGTGAAAAAGGGCAAAAACAATTTCAATCGCGCCATCACGAATGTGGCAAAGCGCTTCACCGAGACACAGGTTCCCCTGCTTTCGGGAATCAAGCTTGATGTTTCGAAATCAAGACTTACATAAGTACACCCACAGCAATCCAAAAATCAACAAGAAAGGATGTCAGACAATGGAAATTGCAATCATCGCTCACGACACAAAGAAAGAACTCATGACACAGTTCTGTATTGCCTACTGCGGAATACTCAGCAAGCATAATCTTTATGCCACCGATATTACAGGAAAATATATTTCCGAAGCCACAGGCTTGCATATCGAACGTCTTCTCGCAGGCTCTCAGGGCGGCGAGGAACAGATCGCCTCCCGCATTTCCTTCAACGAGATCGACGTCCTTCTTTATTTCAGAGATACAAGAAACGCCGACGGTATGCGTGAGAACGAAGCGAACATTCTTCGCCTTTGCGATGTTCACAATGTTCCCCTTGCCACAAACATCGCCACCGCCGAAGCGCTCATTCTCGCCCTCGATCAGGGAAGCCTCGACTGGCGCGAGCTTGTCAACCCAAGGTCCAAGATGAACAGGGCAAAATAACTCTATTCGAAGTTTTGACGGCAGACCGAAATGGTCTGCCGTTTTTGTGTCCTCAAAGCTTAAAAACACTCTTTCGGGAGGCGTCCCTATACCCTTATTTATTCATTTTATTTATTATATTTATTTAGTTAGTGTTGATCGTGTGTTGATCGCGTGTTGGTGAGCGGTTGTTCCATTTGTTAGCCGCCTTGCCGCAGCACCTTAAAAATTCCGTATTCAAGGGCTTCTTCACCGGTTGTTCCGCGGTTGATTTTTTTCATTTTTGCCATAAAAATATGCACCTCCAAAAGTGTCTGATTTTTGAGGTGCATATCATATGTGGGTGGGTTTTATTTATTTTGTTTTTTCAGACAAGCTTTACTGTCACGATCTCAAAAGGCTTGAACGAAAGCTTTATTTTGCCGTCCTTTGCCTTGACTTCGAGAAGAACATTTTCGCAAAGGTCACAAATATACGCCTTTTCAAAGTCAAATCCCAAATTCATCACTGTTTCGGTCTTGCGATTGAAGCTTTCATAAGCTCTGACCACCGTTCCGTTGCCGTCCTCTGCTCCCTTGACCGTTTCGCAGAACACGCCGTCGCCGTCGAACGAAACAAGGCTGAAGCTTTCGGGAAGCTTTCCTTTTTGTGCAGAAAGCATCATTGCGTTCATAGGAATGTTGAGCTCATATGCAAGCTTTATCGTTCCCGCTTCTCTGAAATCGCCTGCATGGGGATAGAGAGAATAGGTGAATTCATGTCGGCACTTATCCGCTTCGGGATTCGGATGCGTTCCGCATTTGAGAAGTGTCAGGCTCATCACACCGTCATGGATGTCATGGCCGTATTTGCAATCATTCATGAGGCTGACGCCATAGCCGTATTCCGAAAAATCACAGAACTTGTGGGCACAAACTTCAAATTTTGCCGCGTCCCAGCTTGTATTCATATGAGTCGGACGCTCGACATTTCCGAACTGGATGTCATAGGTCGCGCGGTTGGAATTGATATCCACCGGAAAATGCGCCTTGACAACAATGTGGCTTTCTTTCCAGTCGATATCGTTTTCAAAATCGATCTTTGCCACATCCTCATAAAGCCATATGCGCTGGCAGATGGTGCTGTCAAGAAATCTCTTTGTGATCTCAAATCCCGCTCTTGCTCCGTCATCGACAGGCTTTATGCTTATGACCTCGTCGATCTCCCAAGATTTATCGGTATAATAACTGCTGAGCTCCCAGTTATCGTAAGCTCTCGGAATGTCTTCGTATGCCACAAGAGTCGCGCGCTTTCCTTTTGAAAGCACATCGCGCTTGTTTTTCTTGTCATGGATTTTTGTGATGCCGCCCTTTTTGTCAAAGGCAAGCTTGAAGAACTTGTTTTCAAGTGTGTTTTCGGTAACCTTGACCGCGTTTTTGTCGTTGTATTCTTTAATGACCGCATAACCCTTTGCGGGGATATCTTTTACAAAAACACTCTTTCCGTCAACACGGACAATTCCGCTTGATACGAAAGAATTGTTGTTGAAAACAAGAATTCCGCCGTCGGTGGAAACACTCTCGCCGATGGCTTTCTGTGCATCGGAGACGATTTTTTCGCCCACTTCCGTTATTTCCTCATACTGCTTCCATGAAACATCATAAACATCCTTGATCGACGAGCCGGGAATGATATCATGGAACTGATTGAGAAGAATGGACTCCCAGGAATTGTATATGTCATCGTAGGGATATGCCTTTCCAAGAAGCTCGCGTGCCGCAACGCTCAAGCTTTCCGCCTTTTCAAAGAGGAATTCGCTCTTTCTGTTGTATTTCTTGTTCTTTGCCATAGAGGTATAGGTGCCTCTGTGGTATTCAAGATAAAGCTCGCCGTGCCAATGGGGAGTTGCAGGGTCGGAAAATGCCTTTTTCTTCAGTCTTTCAAGGAAATCTCCCGCAAACTCCTGCTTGGGAGTGGGAACTCCGGAGAAGCCGTCCTTGAGAATGTCGTAATAGTCAAGGTGAAGTGCTGTGGGGCCTCCTCCGCCGTCACCAAAGCCGTAGGTTATCATGACCTCGTCGGTAAGGCTCTTTTCGGTAAAGCGTTCATATGCTCCCGCAAGCTGCCTCGGGTTGATATCAGCGTTGTAGGTTGAATAATTCACAGGCTTCTCGCCGCGCTTTTTATCCTGCGCAGTGAGGAAATATGTAAAGATCTCGGTACCGTCGATGCCGTGCCAGCGGAACATATCGCAGGGCATACGGTTTGTCTCGTTCCAGCTGATCTTTGAGGTGACAAATTTATCGATGCCGCTCTTCTGAAGTATCTGCGGAAGCGCCGCCGAATAGCCGAAAACATCAGGCAGCCAGAGCACCTTGCAGTCCACATCAAACTCACTCTTGAAGAACTGCTTTCCGTAAAGTGTCTGGCGCACAAGGCTTTCACCCGACAAAAGGTTGCAGTCTGCCTCAACCCACATGGCGCCTTCAACTTCCCACCTGCCCGCCTTTATCATTTTTTTGACTTCTTCATAAAGCTCGGGGGATTCTTCCTTGAGATATTTATAAAGCTGTGCCTGGCTCGACATGAACTTGTATTCGGGATATTTCTTCATGAGAGCAACGACATTTGAGAAAGAACGAAGTGTTTTTTCTCTTGTCTGAGCAAGGCTCCAGAGCCACGCCACATCTATATGCGTGTGACCGATACAGACAACGCTTGTCTTTTCGGTCTTTTTGCCGCAAAGTCATTTTTCAAGAACCGAAAGAGCTTTTTTGGCAGATACAAGGAAAGACTCGCTTCTTCCCTTCCTCATGTCGATAAGATTGACAGCCTCGGTGACACATTTTTCGATGTCGGCATAGACCTTTTCGTGCTTTTCATACATATGGCAGGTTTCAAGAGCAATCGAAAGGGTGTGATAAAGCTTTACAACATCCTTATCGTAGTTTATAAGGCTGGCATTCAGCTCAAGGGGATCGCCGCATTTGGAGGTGTAGGCATAAAGATAGAGGTCATAGGATTTTTTTGCATTATCAAGATAGACCTCTCGGTGGTTGGTATCAAGTCCCTGCACAAGAACGCCGTCAACATAGGCAAGAAACTGCGGGTTGTGCGTGTTCCAGCCGTCCTTTTGGGTCTCTACGCGCAAAACAATGTCTTTTCCAACCATTTCGGAGGGAATGTCAAGCTTTTTGTGAAGCCACGCATGGAGATGCTCACAATTTCCCCAATATTCGCCTGCCGAAAGCTTTGTGAAACCCGAATCAATATCGGGAAGAACATTACCGCTCTTGTATCCGCATTCCTTATAATCAAAGTCGGCGACTGCTTTGCTTGACACGACCGAATAGTTCTTCAGATGGACGAGAAATTCCCTTATTCTGTCTTCAAAAAAATTTGTTTTCATTTAACATTTCCTGCCTTTTGATTTTTGGATTAATTCTATTATATTTTTTATACAGACCAATGTCAACAAACTTGTTTACGAAATTTTTTCGGATTTGTTCAGGACTTCAGTTTCTTTGCAAAAAGCCGCATAGCTTTAATCATCGCAAAACAAGCGTTTAGACGATTATAGAATTAGTGCTCGTTTTGTTCAATGTGCCAAGATTTTGTAGGGACAGATGCCCACATCTGTCCGTTTTCGGGTCGATGAAAGGCATCGACCCCTACATTGTACGAATTGGTTGAACGATTTAGATGCCTATCTTTTAGCTAAATTTTGCACTATCGTGCAAAGCTAAATTATTTCGCTTCGCTCCATAGCTAAATAACTCCTTCGGAGTAGCTAAATTAAATTCGCCATTAGCGTGCGAAGCACATTTAGCTTGCGTTAGCAAATTTAGCTGACGAAGTCAATTTAGCTCGCCGTAAGGCGAATTTAGCTGAATAGATTTAACTTGCGTTAAAATCTATTCTATCATACAATCGCCGCTATTTCAACAGACAATGGTTTTATTTATATGACAAAAATCATGCAAAAGCAAAAGCTGTGCGAAAGCACAGCTTTTATCAAAAAAGTATTACAGCTCGTCAAACGAAACAGGTCGTCCAAGCTCGGCAGACTTATAGAACGCCTCGATGATACCTGCGACATTCACTGTTTCCTCGCGTTGGATGATCGGACGCTTGCCGTTGACAAGCACCTCATAAACATCCTCAACCACATGGAAATGTCCCGAGAACGGAGCGCCGTTTTCATGCTTTTCGGGCAAGATATCAAGGCTTGTGTCGCTGTCAACACCTGCGCGCACACAGCCCGAGGGCAGATCGACCCCTGCCTTTTCTCCGATGATGCGGATGGTGGTCTCGTCGGGCAGATTCGCAGCCCAGGCGACCTTGAAATTCATCTTTACGCCGTTTTTGAAATTAACGCAGCCGCAGGCAAAATCCTCAACATCCTTTTCGGCAGGGTCAAAGCTGCGGACATTCTGGATATTGCCGGTCAAAGCGCCGCTTGATTCGGCAGAGCCCAACTCGTCACAGAACTTTTTGAAGCACGAACCGCTTACCGATTCCACATCGGGATTACCCATGAGCCAAAGGGCGGCATCAAGCATATGTACGCCTATATCAATGAAAGCTCCTCCCCCGCTCTTTGCCTTGATGTGGAAGGTTCCCCAATAGGGAATTCCTCTGCGGCGAACGCGGGAAAATTCGCAGTAATAGGGCGAGCCCAAGGCACCGCTTGCAATGAATTCCTTGGCGGCAAGCCTGTCGGGAGTAAAACGCATAGTCTGGCAGGCAGTGAGGAAAAGTCCCTTTTCTTTGGCAAGAGAAAACATTTCCTTTGCATCTGCAAGGGTGAAAGCCAACGGCTTTTCGCAGATAACATTTGCCCCATACGAAAGGGCAAGCATGGTAAAATGTTTGTGCAGCATATTGGGTGCGCAGACCGAAACCACATCGGGCTTCATCTTTTCAAGCATTTCGGCGGCATCTGTGAAATAGTTGGGGATGCCGTTTTTCTCGGCGGTGTCCTTTGCCGCCTTTTCAAAAACATCGCAGACGGCGACTATTTCATATTTGTCGGGGAAATTACGGTAGGCGGGAATGTGCGCGGCGTTTGCGATCATTCCCCCGCCGATTATTGCGGCACGAAGTTTTTTCATGATCTCACCTCGCCAAGAAACCCGAGGGTGAAGCAATCATCGCGTGTTGCGCGGTATTCAAGTCCGACATAGCCGTCATAAGACAAAGTGGCAATGCGGGAGAGAACATTGGGATAATTGATCTCACCTGTCCCCGGCTCATGGCGTCCGGGGCAGTCTGCCACATGGAAGTGTCCGATGCGAGAAATCTGCGCGTCGATGCTCTCGATGAGATGACCCTCTGTCATCTGCTGATGATAGATGTCGAAGAGCATCTTCACATTTTTGCTGTCCACCTTTTCGAGGATGTCAAAAAGGGGCTTGGAATATGGCATATAATAGTTCTTTCTGTCGGTGGCGTTCAGCGGCTCGACAAAAAGGTTGACATTTTCTTTTTCGGCATAAGGCTTTATGGCAAGAAGACATTCAAGTATGTTTTCATCCTGAGCCTCTTTTGAAATATCCTCTCTTGTTTCACCGATAAGCACGATCATTCCGTGGGCGGAAAGCTTTCTGTAAGCATCAAGGCTTTCGCCGAAAGCCTCGATAAGCTCTTGTTTTCTTCCGCTGTTGAGGATGCCTCTGGAAAGATCGTACGAAAGCTTTTCGTCGCGGCAATCGATATTGAAGATCGAAAGCTTCTGAGAATTCTTCTCAAGCTCTTCGGTGACACGGGAAAGATCCTTGTTCGACCATTTCCAGAATTCAACAGTATCGATACCACATCTCTTAACCTCTGAAAAGCGGTCGTAAAAATCCTTATACGCAAACATCATATCGATGCAGGCACTGTATTTCATCGGTAACCTCTCTTTTCGAAAAAATTAAAGTTCGTAGTAATCGATGGGTTCGAAAGTAAGCTTTGCCCAATCTGCGGGAGCATCTCCGAAGTCCGGAACATCCATGGGCATACCGTCGCGCAGAGCAGACTCGTGAGCGATGATGCCGGGGATCATATATCTTGCCGAATCCCATGCGTTGTTGGGAGGAAGCTTTCCTGTGACAACAGCGCGGAAGAAGTCGTCAACAAGGTAAGGATGGGAGTTGTAGTGAACTGTGTGGGGAGCATCGCGGAAAGCCTTGGGCAATCTCAAAAGGTCGTGAACTGCCGCAAAGCCGCGGTGGGAGGGCTCGGAGATGGGAGATTCGTGAATGTTGAAATCTGCCATCTTCTGCTCTTCAACATAGTGCTTGGTGTTTACAAGATCGCTTACATATTCGATATTTGTGGAATCTGCACCTGCGGCAACACCCTTGATGAGAACGTGCTGGGTAACAGAGCCTTCATACGCACCCTTGTCACCGTAAAGGCAGGTGATGTAGGACGAAGGCTTGTGACCTGTACCGACACGGCGGAACTCGTTGATTCTGGCAATACCGCCGCCCGACATTTCCATAAGAGCTGTTTCGTTCGAGAAAGGATTGTCCCAGTTGTTCTTGCCGACACCGAAGATGCCGTCCTCGTGGTTGTCACGATAACCCATGCAGGAAACCTTCTTGGCATATTCGTTGATAACAGAAACGATCATCGAGATCGAATGGGTGGAATAGTACATGGGAGGAATACCTGCAACTCTCTTCCAGTCGGGGCCGCCCGAATGTGCAAAAGCATAGCTGAAGCATTCCATGTCGTGATAATACTGGCTTTCGCCATAAACGAACTTACCAAGCTTGCCCTGATTATAAACATCGCGGCAATAAATTGCGCAGGGGAAATAATAGCAGGTCTCGCCGGTCATATATGTGAGTCTTGTTTCCTTTACAAGCTCGATGATCTTCTGACACTCCTCGATGGAGGTGGACATGGGAACGGCACTGAAAACGTGCTTGCCTGCCTTGAGAGCGTCGATTACCATGGGACCGTGGAGATGGCGCTGGGTGAAGAGTGCGATGCACTCGATATCCTTGCCGTTTTTGAGAAGATCTTCAAAGGAATGGAACACACGGGTGATGCCTCCGTGCTTCTGAATTGCAGCGTCACAGCGCTCGGGAATAAGATCGCAGATGGAAACCTCGGAAACATTGGGATGAGATTTGAAAAGCGGAATGAAGAAATCCGAAAACTCGCCCATTCCGATGATACAGACTTTTACCTTTTTCATTTTTATGTCATCCTTTCAGAAAAATATTGTTCTGAATATATAATATCCCGATTTTTTTCAATAATGAATGGACAAAACGGTATTTTTCATGTATAATACAATAGTAGATAACCACTGCAACACTTGCTTTGAAAGGAAAATGTTACTGATGAACAATTTGATATTCAACAAGATAACAGACGGCACTTTTTCGGTCGATACCTTTTCGGTCACTGAGAAAACGGTATTCCCGCCCGAGGCTTTTGTTTGCCAGAGCGGGATGGTTCTGCGCGAAAGATTCTTTTATATCGTAAAAGGCATGATCGTCTTTGACGACGGAACAGGAAAAGAAAAGGTCTTCAAGGCAGGAGACATCGTCTATCTTCCCTACAACATCACTTACCGCTCGCGTTGGGACACGGCAGAGAACGGGAAATATCTGTCTATAGGCTTCGTTCTGCGCGACGAAAACAAAGAAATAATCTCCTTTGCAAACACGATATCTTTGCTCCTTTCGGACAGAAAAAAAGAATTTCTTACCCTTTTTTCAGATCTTGGCAAGGTCTGGGCAACAGGCTCCTACGGCTACAAGCTCGAAATGCGCGCAAAATTTTATGAGATCCTCTACCGCCTTTCGGTCAACGCCGAATACTCCTCTCTCAAAAGCTCGCGAAACACAATCTATCGCGCCATAATCTGTCTTGAAAACAACTATCTTTCGGATGTGACAGCCTCTGAGCTTGCCGACATGATTAATGTCAAGGAATGTATGTTCCGCCGCGCTTTCAAGGCGGAAAAGGGGATGTCTCCCGTCAAATACCGCAATATGTTAAGACTGAAAAAAGCATATGAAATGCTCTCAAGCGGCGAATATTCGGTGGTCGAAACGGCAATAAGCACAAATTTTGACGATCCCGGATATTTCAGCAAGCTTTTCAAAAGGCAGTATGGCATAAGTCCGTCGGAGTGTATTCCGAAGTAAACATAAAACGAAAACCAAGGTCAAGACAGACCTTGGTTGAACTTGCTGACAAAGTGTATTACAATAATTGCTGTTAGCAATATGCACAAACAGGGAGTGTCTTAATACCTCCATTGCCTGAAAGGGCGGCTGATTGATACGCCCATTTTTCCAAAACATGGTTTCTGATATCGGCAAAGCAGAAGTCCAATCAGATGAGCCGACATTGTCACTTGATTTTTGCAAAGCCTTGCAGAAAAACTTCAACCTTTGCAGCCTTTTGATATCGGAAACGAGGCTGATATCGGAAAATCCTTTTTGATAATT
>JAZSFD010000009.1:0-14259 GCA_045532035.1 Eubacteriales bacterium
CTCCCTCATGAGGGAGGCTTATTAAGGCTCCTCCTTTGGGGGAGCTGTCAGCGTAGCTGACTGAGGGAGTCACAGTTTTTGCCAAGAAAAAAGTTTTTGATATCTTCAAGAAAATTACGCAGGCATCACTTTGACAACAAAAAACAAATTTCATATTGCGAAATTTGTCCGAAAACTATTGCATAATGCTACGCCATTAACTATAATGTAATTATAAATTACGCAGAGGTGATGTTGTGATAAATTCAATACACAAGGCATCTGTCATCCTGAAAATCCTTTCGGACAGCTATCCCGACGGAGTGAAGCTTGAAAATCTTTGCAATACTGCGTGTATAAACAAAAGCACCTGTGTCAGGATACTTGACACTCTGATCGAGGAGCAGCTTGCCGAGCGTATGTGTTTTGCCGTTTATCGGCTGGGTGCCGGCTGTTTTCATCTGACCCGCTCGGGGAAATTTGACAGTTCGCGTCTTGCCGTCTGCCGACCTGTTCTCAAATGGCTTCATAAAATGACAGGGCAGACAGTTCTCATCTCGGAAATACAGAACGGCACAAAATATACTGTCGATTATTTTGAATCAGCTTTTCCTCTTGCCCACGAGGGACAGGACATCTGGGAGGACGACATTTACCGCACCGCCGCAGGCAGAATGATGATGTCCCGCCTTGATGAAGACGGCATTTCGGTGATCATCAAGCACCACGGAATGCCGACTGCTCCCAAGTGGAAAAACTTTTCCTCGATCGACGAATTATATGACGAGCTTGCCATCATAAGGGAAATGCCGATATATCACAATGCAACCTTTACAAACGGAAAATATAACATTGGCATTGTGACAGAGATTCGCGACAGATCGCGAATGCTTGGTGCTCTCGGTATTGCTTATGTTTCGGATTCTTCCGATTATGCAGACAGTGATGAATATAAAAAATGTCAAAGTTTCTGCTTCGCGCCGCACGGGAGATGAACAGAAGGCTTTGCTTTGAAAATAACGGAGGTAAGGAAAATGCTGAATAAGTGCTTGTTTATCGAAAAAAGAGATGGTGAGAATCATCTGTCTCTTGACGGAAAATGGTATTTTGCCGATGCCGAAGAAAAGGTATGTGATCCGACAAAGCTGACATATGCTTTGTCTGCAACTCTTCCGAAATCAGTTGCCTGGTGTCTTTATGAAGCAGGCATTCTTTCGCATCCCTATCTTGGCACCAACAGCAAAAAGTATGAGTACATCAGAAACCGCATCTGGTATTTCAAAAAGACCTTCTTTGTTGAAAGCGACAAAAGAAGCGAAATGGCATATCTTTGCTTTGACGGCATTTCGTATTATTCGAGAATCTGGCTCAACGGAGTATATTTGGGCGAGCATGAGGGAATGTTCGGCGGACCTGTCTTGGAGGTGGCAGACATTCTTCGTTACGGACAAGAAAACGAGCTTATCGTTGAGGCGATGCCGTCAAATTACAGAATCGAGCTTCACCCCGAAAAAATTGCTCCTTTCAGCAGAGCTTTGAACAAGAATGCCATAACTCCCTGGCAGAGCACCAACGACGGCCTTACCCAGAACTGCGATTTCAGCGTTGTCGGCATCTGGAGAAGCCTAAGACTTGAGTTCCTTAACAGATATCATATAACAAATCCCTGTCTTCGCACAGAAAGCATATCTGACGACAAAGCACAGCTTTTGCTTGAGGTGCCTATCAACACATATTTTAATGATGAATCCAAAGGCATAACCGGTATGATATCGGGCAGGGATGATGTGCCGAAAAACAGCTTTGCCCGTCCGTTTATGCCCAAATGTGCCAACGACCCGGTAACTGTTCAAATATCACTTACCGATGATGCCGACGGTAGGGCAGTGTATTCTCATTCAGAGTCAATAGATCCTGTGCAATATTTTACCGGAAACGAGTTTGAATCGGGTAATGACCATATATATTACCGCAAAAATTTTGAGATCGATTCACCAAAGCTCTGGTATCCCAACGGGTATGGAGAACAGAATCTTTATTCGGTAAAAATCACTCTTTCGCACGACGGAAAGGTATGTGACAGCCATTCGTTCAAAACAGGTATCAGAACGATTGAGGTGGTGGACGGCGGAACAAACAAGCTTTTTCGCAAGGAAGAAAAATTCCAGTTTGTCATAAACGGCCGCGAGATTTTCTTAAAAGGAATGAATTTCACTCAGCTCGATCAGCTCTATCTTGAGGACAGAAGTGAATATGATTGGGTGCTGTAGCTTGCCAAAAACGACGGTATCAGCATGGTTCGCGTCTGGAACGGCGGAGGTGTGCCCGAATCCGACGCTTTTTATGAGCTTTGCGACAAATACGGTCTTATGGTCTGGCAGGACGGATACATCGCCAACGGCACAACAGAGCGTTGGGATACCGAAGTTCACAAAAGTCAGATATCGTATAACCTTTGCCGAACACGAAATCATCCGTCTCTTGCGGTGTTCTGCGCGGGTAACGAGTTCAATCCTTACACTCCGAACAATGCGGCGGCTATGTTTGTTTCGTGGGACGAATATGACACTTATATTCCCGACAGAATTTTTTACCGCACAACTCCCGACGGAGGAAGCGCGCATATCTACAACGACATGGAGCCGACCTGGTACAGGCATCTTTTCAAAAATGTACCGTTTATCGGAGAATCGGGAATCCATTCTTTCCCTGTATATAAGACCTTTCGCCGTGTAATAAACGAAAAAGAGCTGAAAAGCCCACTGGATGATATTTTCAGCGACAAATTCAAAAAGGATTTTCCCGAGTTTATCAACCATTTCACAGAGTTTCAACCTGACCGTGTCCCGAGAATGCTCGCACGCGCATCGCATATTGCGAATATGAAGGGGATAGATATAAAGACTTTGACAGAAGCGGGACAGCTTGCATCTTATGAATACTATCTTGTGATGATCGAATCGATACTTGAAAACTATCCGAAAACCACATGTATCATGCCGTGGGTGTTCAAGCGCCCCTGGCCTGCCTCTGCAATTCAGATAGTTGATGCCTTCGGACATCCTCAGCTACAGTATTATGCCGTTAAAAGGGTACATCCTTTTGTGAGTCTTTCGCAACTTGCATTCTCACGCGGCGAAAAAATAAAGCTTCCCATAAAAATCTATTCAGATGACCCTGTCTGTGGTGATCTTGAGGTGATCACAGAGCTTTTCGACGAGAAGATGAACAAGTTCTTTGCTGACAGCAAAACGCTTCAGAAAGACTCTTGCCACCTTTCCGATGTTGCCGAATATGAAGTGTCGATTCCCGACAGTGTGTATGACGCATATTTCTTCGTGAGGGTGAAGGCTGTTGTTGACGGAAAGACCGTCGGAGAAAGCTTCTATTATCCCAAGGTTTTGTCCTGCTTTGACGACGAGGAGCTTTACAAAAAGGAAAAAGAAACCGTCTGCGGCAATATGTTCTTTGAAAACGGGCCTTTCCTCAAGGAGCAGATAA
Organism: Eubacteriales bacterium; assembly: GCA_045532035.1. Classification (GTDB taxonomy): domain Bacteria; phylum Bacillota; class Clostridia; order Oscillospirales; family CAG-382; genus UMGS1052. The sequence goes on from JAZSFD010000009.1 coordinate 3,481, forward strand.
CAGGACTTGAAAAAGCAACGCTTTCGGTAACAGTGTCATCTTTTGAAGAAGAGAAAAGAAAAACCGTATATCTTCTTGACATCGAAAATCTTTCGGAAAATCCTGCGTTTCCTGTTAAGATTGACACCGTTTCGGATGTTTCCAGATGTATGTGCGACGACAACGCCTTTTTCCTCGATAAGGGTGAAAAAAAGAGCATTCGCGTGACTGTGGACAGACCTTCTGAGGACGGAGCCTCGCTTTTGGTCAGCGGTTGGAATTTTGACGATATTTATATTGGTTGAAGGGAGAAAAAATGATATATTCAAAAATTTCGGGCACAGAGCTTTGTGCAAGCAAGCTTGTGCTCGGCACAGATTCTTTCGGAAGCTCTCTTTCTGCTGACGATTCGTTTTCTCTCATGGACGAATTTGTGTCTGCAGGCGGAAACTCCTTGACACGGCGAGCGTTTATGCCGATTGGCTCGGCGGAGAAAAGAGCGCCAGCGAAAAAACCATCGGCAGATGGCTGTCTTCAAGAGGCTGCCGCGACAAGATTATAATTTCGACTAAAGGCGGACCCCCCGATCTTAACAATATGCGTATTCCGCGCCTTTCAAGGGGGGAGATCGACCATGATCTTGAAAAGAGCCTTGCAAATCTCGGAACCGATCTATCGATATCTACTGGCTCCACAGGGATGACGAATCAAGACCGGTCGAGGAGATAGTTGAAACTCTCGACCGCCATGTGAAAAGCGGAAAGGTCAGATATCTCGGTGCCTCAAACTGGCGGTATGAGCGTATAAAGCAGGCAAATGACTATGCAAAAAAGAGTGGCTTTGCGCCTTTTATTGCAAGTCAGATACAGTACAGCATCGCGCGGCTTAATGAAAACAGCCTTATAAATGATATGCTCGGAATGTCCTATATGGATGAGGAATATCAAAAATATGCGTCGGATGAGCTCTCAATGTTCTCATATTCTTCTGTGGCAAAGGGCTTCTTTAACCTTCCATCTGCAGATCTTTTCGATAAAATATCAGATTCGTCGAAAAATGAGTATATGAATGAATATAACCTTGCTCTTGCCGAAAAGCTCAAGAGGCTTTCGGAAGAAAAGGGCGTCAACATTTCGGCTCTTGTGCTTTCGCTTCTTGTTTCGGAAAAAGGCTTAATGTTTTCGCCCAGGTGGGAACAAGAAAGCTTTCGCACCTGATGGAGGCTTTTGAGTTTGACCGCGTCAAGCTTTCTGACGAAGAGATCGCGGAAATTCTTATGTAATACAATTGTAGGGGGTGATTCACGAATCGCCCACCTGTAGTGGAGGATATCATCCTCCCGCAAGTCAATGGCAAAAACCCAAACCACATTGTAGGGGAGCGGCTTGCTGCTCCCGCAAATCAATGACAAAAAATCCAACCACACCGTAGGGGCAAACAATGTTGCCTGCGCAATTCTTTTGTAAGAGCCGAATGGTTGAGGTGCCGATAAAAAATAAGCTTTGCATAAGCAAAGTGAATAAGTAAAAAATCCGCACACTATCGTGTACGGATTTTTTGGTGCCGGAAGCGGGGGTCGAACCCGCACGGTATCGCTACCACCGGATTTTGAGTCCGGCACGTCTGCCAATTCCATCATTCCGGCAAAATGATATTCACAACAGACTTAGTATATCATAAATTAAATAAAAAAGCAATAGTTTTTTTGAAGATCGTGAGATTTTACATGAAAAATCCCACAAGAGAGGAAATGCCGTAGGAACCGACCGTCATGATAATGCCGGCGGTGATAACTCCGAGAGCAATAGACGGCAGAGCGTATTTGAAGCGCATATCAAACATGGATGCAATAAGTGCCCCTGTCCAGGCGCCTGTTCCGGGAAGCGGGATCGCAACAAAAATGTAAAGTCCCAACGCCGCTTTTTTCATGACAGAATCGGCCTTTTTTTCTATCCGCTTTTCGAGCTTTTCCATAAGCTTTGCCAAAAGCTTTGTCTTTTTCAGCCAGTTGAAGATGGGTCTTCCGAGCAGTATTATGAAAGGAATCGGGATCAAATTTCCGACGACCGAAATGAGAAAAGATTCAATGGGAGGCATTCCAAGCAGAACTCCTACGGGAATTGCACCACGCAGCTCGATTATCGGAAGCATTGATATTATTATAAGTTTGATTTCGTTTGGGATAGCACCCAAAGCTTCAATGATCTGTTCAGCCATTATTTTCCTCTTTGTATGTATAATTTTGTGTTCAGATATTTGCGATGATCTCCATGTATTTCTTGGTGCGCTCGGTGATGACGGCAAAATCCTTATCTGTTTCGAACTTTTCAACCTCATTTGCCTTGACAAGCCCCGAGCTTATACCGATTCCGCAGGCACCCGCCTTGAATACTGAGGCGGCGTTATCGAGATTCACTCCTCCGACCGCGAGCACGGGAATGTGCTTGAGAGGAGCTTTGATCGCCTTGATATATTCCTCGGGATTGCCGACGATGGGGAAGACCTTGACAAAATCAGCGCCCCAGTTATAAGCGTTGCAGATTTCGGAGGGAGTGTATGCACCGGGCAGAGAAACAAGTCCGAGCTTTTTGGTGGTCTTGATGACCGATTCATCGGTGTTGGGGGAGATGAGGAAGGTGGCACCTGCATTCTTTGCGGCGCAGACATCGTTGCAATCAAGAACGGTTCCCGCACCGACCTCAACAGCATCTCCGAAACGCTCTTTTATCATGCTTATCATCTTTGGAGTCTTTGCAAGAGCTTCGGACTTGTGTGGTCAAAGGTGACCTCCACAAGATTGGCACCTCCGTCAAGGATGGCTTTTACGGTGGGGATGATCTTGTCCTCGGGCAGTGCACGAAGAATCGCTATCATCTTTGTCTTTTTTATCTTTTCGATTACTCTTGTCTGAAGCTCATTCATTTTTTGTATCCTCCGTGTTTTTCCAGGTTATAAGATCAATAAAGATGTTGACGTTTGCCTCATATGTTTCGGGGTGGTCGTCCTTCATGCTGCCTTCGCGCATATGTCTGATGCAGAGCACCGTGTCCTGCGGCAGATAGCAAATGTCGGTGTGCTTGAAGCAGTCGAGCTCTGATATTCTGATTCCCTTTTCGTTGAGAGCGTTTTCGGGGAGATATCCGAGAATGTCTTCAAGCGGAACAAGCAGATAGTCCTCGTTTGCCAGCTGATAGAAGAGCTCCTCATCCACAAGGTAGATGACCGAGGTGCCTGTGGCGCGCTCGATATAAAATCTCTCATGACCTCTTGTCTGATACTGCATTGCTTTGTTGAGCTGTTCGGACTCTGTGGTGGGGTTGTTGGGAGCAAGGTTTACCTCGATTATGGTTGCCGCCTTGTAGCCGTCGCCGTTGTAATCCTCGCTCATGACATCAGCTATCGAGTCGGTAATGTTTCCGATGTAATTTGTCGATATCGATTGAGGACCCACATACATGAAGGTGGCGTCATAGTTTTTTCGAGCCGTACACTGGGCAAGGCAGATAAGAAAGAAAATGACCACCGCAAGCCCTAACAGGATAAACCATTTGTAATAAAACCATATATGCTCAAGCTTGCCTGTGAAGCTTAAGTTTTTGAAGCCTTCTCGGGCGCGTTTGATATCATCCATAGAAAAACCTTTCAAAGAAAAATCATTATATATAATTATACTTCAAATGAAAGAAATAGTCAAGAATATTTGTTGTCCTCAATATTATTTATTTGTATAGATCAGATTCCGACACTTCATCCACCGCCGACAGATGAGCGTTTGCAATAATTGCAGGGGAGAGATTCTTAAATACTGCATTTTCATATTTCCGTCCCGCGGGGAGAAAGGATTATTAAGGCTCCTCCTTTGGGGGAGCTGTCGAACGCAGTGAGACTGAGGGAGTTGGAATTTCTGCCATGAACAGAGTTTGACTCATTCCGTCACGGCTTTGCCGTGCCATCACATTTGCGAGGGTGGTAAAAAGGGCTCCTCCTTTTGGGGGAGCTGACCAAAAAACCGCCTCCCGTATAAATGACAGGCGGTGAAAAATATGCCGTTTGTACTATGGAAAACTTTTTGACAAATTATTTGTCGATGGTCTTCATTGTGGGGAACATCTCGGTATGTTTCATAACCTCTCATATTCTCTCATACGGTGTCCAAATAACCTATAAAAAACACCTTTCAGCATATCTTCTCATGAGTTGCTCACATCCTGGCATAAAACCTCGGGCGATTGGGGTAAAACTGGGGTAATTTGCATTTTTTCTCTTGCCCTCGTTTTACTAAATTTTCTCATAAGCATTTTGATATGCTCCACAAAGTCCTAAATGATTATAACATATATCTATTCAAAAGAAAAGAGGACATCTCAGAATGCTTTGTGTTTCTTTTCAAAGTCCTTGATGTTGAAATCATATAGAACAGGTTTTCTTGGTTTGGGTTTCTTCTGAGCAACAAGTTCCCATCTCTTGAACACTTGATAACCACCGATAAAACCTAAGTGGGTCATGGCCGTCTCTATCTGAATATGTCTTTGTGGAATATCAGTCAATGTATTTGCATAACTCAGAATCTCGTGATACTCAGCAGGAAGCCCTCCGCATCGTTTCGGCAGATTGAGAATTTCATGGTTTATCACCGCATACTGTTCAAGGTCAAACACATACTCTGCTGTTCGCTCATAATCCTGTGCCATGAGCCTGAATGTGACCTTATTGGCTATACCACAATATTTACCTAAAAGTGAAATTGTGGTGTCTTGGTCTATTTGGTAACTCTCATAAGCAAAATAGATTTCCTTGAAAGCATCGCTGATATTTAATCTCTTTTCTGTTCTGAGACCGCCTGAGTTCTTCTGCGGTTTCGCTGTCTCCATATATTTGCAGAAATCAGCGATACTGTATCCTGAAATTCTGCATAGAGTCTGTCGCTGTCTGTTGCAGAGGTGGCGTTGATGCTTCCAACGCTTCCGCTGTTGACAATGACCTTTACAGCGCCGGGATAGTTACATCCCTTTTGTAGGTTTCGGGGTTTCTGTATTCGGCAGAAAGGCTTTCAAACTGAATGCCGAATGCGTCGGCACCAAGGGCAATTGATTTTTTTATGGCGTCGATCATTTCATCAGGTGTTCTCTGTTGAAGCATGACAGTGAAAAGAGGTCTGTCGTGGTTTTTGAATGTGGGTTTCATAATTATTCTCCTTTATGCTTTCGGCATTGCATGGCGGCCGCCGTCGGCAAGAATTGTCGTTCCGTCGATAAAAGCGCCTTTTTCAGAGGCGACATACATGATGAGATCAACGATCTCCTGAGGCTGTGCCGCGCGACCGAGAAGTGTTTTCATACCTGCCATGCCGGGGCGGGTGAGAACGGGACCGAGTGCTATGCAAACTGCTCTTATGCTATATTTTGCTCCCTGCATGGCAAGAGACTTGACAACGCCGTTCATGAGAGCGCTTTTTGATGCGGAATATGATATATCCGAGCCGCCGTCAGCACCTGTTATCGAGCCGATGGGGATGATGACACCGCCGCCTTGCTTTACCATATGACCATATGCTGCGTGCTGGAAATATAGAGCACCCTTGAGGTTGAGATCAATGCCGAAATCCCAGACATCGATCGGTACTTCGTGGAATTCCCCCCATACACCGCATATGCGGCATTCGGAACCTCCGGCGCAGGTGACGAGGATATCGAGACTGCCGAATTTTTCGACTGCCGTGTCACAGCAGAGCTTTGCGTCGGCGTATTTTGTAACGTCAGTCACAACGGCAAGAGCGTGTCCTCCGTCGGCAATGATATCGTTTGCAATTTCGGTGATGGCTGTTTCGTTGATGTCGGCAAGAACTACATTTGCACCTTCTTTTGCCATGCATTTTGACAAAAGAGCACCGATTCCCGAGCCGGCACCTGTAATGACTGCTGTTTTGTGAATAAATTCCATTTGTCTTTCCTCCGTCAATCAGTCTTTGAAGGTAAGGATGACCTTACCGCAGCTCTTTCCGTCGCGAAGAAGGGCGTGCGCTTCATTTGCCTGCGCCGCGGGCATAATCTTGAAGATTGTGGGTCTGACTTCTCCCGATTCCACCTTCGGCCATATGTCCTTCACAAGGTTGGCAAGAATCTCTCCCTTGTAGGGCTCGGGCTTTGAGCGCAGAGTGCTTCCGATGAGGCGGATGTTCTTGACATACATGGTGCGCATATTGACTACCGAAAGATCGCCCGCAAGGGTGGCAATCATTATCCAACGGCAGGCGTAAGCCACATAGGGGAAGCATTCGCCGACCTTTGAGCTTCCGAGGCAGTCAATGGCAATATTGAGCGGATGACCGTTGTCTGCTTCTCTTTTGAGAACATCTGCGATGTTTTCTTTTGATGTATCGACCACAACATCTGCTCCTAAATGAGCTATTGATTTTGCAAAATCTTCTGAAAGAACCGTGGTGATAACACGCAGACCGAAAGCCTTTGCCATCGGTATTACTACGCTTGCAAGACCGCTTGCGCCCGCGTGCATAAGAAATGTCTGTCCTGCCTTTGCTCCGCCTTCTATGAAAAGGTTGAGATATGCCGTGGCAAAGGCTTCGGGAAGAGCAGAGGCTTCGATGAGCGAGATTCCTTTCGGAACAGGCATGAGCATGAATGATTGCACCGCAACATATTCGGCATATCCTCCGCCACCGAGCAGAGCGCACACTTCATCTCCGATTTTCCATTTGCCTTCTGCTTCTGCCTCGGGCGAAAGCTCGCGGATGATTCCCGAAACTTCAAGTCCGGGCCAATCGGGGCAGCCGGGAGGAGGGGGATAGCAACCGTCTACCTGCATAAGGTCGGCACGGTTTACAGCCGCTGCATAGACTTCAATAAGCACATCGCCCGCTTTGAGCTCGGGTTTTGCCACTTCTGCCATTTCGAGAGTTTTTTTGTCTGTTATGATTATAGCTTTCATATGATTTATCCTTTCTTTATGTGTTTCATCTTTTTAATGTAATTATAACATATTGACAAAAAATAATAATTGACTATAATATCAAAAACGAGAACTATTCTATCGTTTTTTCAAAAAAACATCGAAAATAAGGAGAAAGAACCTGTGAATAATATTTTGTCCGCATCAAAACTCGGTTTTTTACGGCTGAAAAATACAGTCACGGAGATCACACCTTTGATGCCAGCTGCAGTCCGCGTCCGCATTTTTGCATGGCGTTGCTTGTCAAGGGCAGGGCTCGCTTTTCGGACTGCACGCGGTGTGGTGAGTATTTTGACCTTGAATCGGGAGAGATGGTTTTTGTACCTGTTACCACAAGATACATTTCTAATTGGTACGGAGATCCCGATGTCGAGTATATCAGCTTTCATTTCCTTTTCGAATACCCGTCAGTCATGTAAAAAAACAAAAATTTCAAGCTCCAGAAGGTGACTTTTTCCGACCCTTGCGAAAAACTCCGCCTTTTCGAAAAAGCGGTGCTTTCCTCTCATGGTGAAGGGGAAAAACAGTTTGAGGCGTTGTCGATCCTTTATGGAGTTCTTGCAGAGATCCTTCCCATGCTTGAGGCGGTGGAAAAAAATTCCATCGACCCGAGGATCACAGATGCTGTGGATTATATTGAAAAGCATTATACCGAGCGTATAACAATCGAAAGACTTGCACTTGAGGCAAAAATGAGCGAATCACGCTTTTTCCCTTGCTTCAAAACGGCGCTTGGGGTGACTCCTGTTGACTATCTTAACCATTACAGAATAAGCAAGGCGATAGTCATGCTTGTCAACCATTCCGAAAGGTCGGTGGAAGAGGTGAGCTGTGCTGTCGGTTTTGAATCGTCAACATATTTCAGACGGGTCTTCAAGAACATAACCGGCAAAAATCCCAGGAATTACCGAAAGCTGAATGCCGAGATATAATATTTTTTGTTGATTTTTGTGTTTCCTTGTGATAAAATATATTTGTGTCAGAATCTACATAATAGATTGGAATTTGTATGTACGAAATACTTGATAAAATCACCTTGCCGAAAGATCTGAAAAGCTTGGACGAGGCGCAGATAATAAAACTGAATGAAGAGATACGCGCCTTCCTTGTTGACAGTGTCACAAAAACAGGTGGTCATCTTGCTTCAAACCTCGGTGTGGTAGAGCTTTCTTGCGCTCTCCACAGAGTTTTTGACACTCCGCATGACAGAATAATCTTCGATGTCGGTCATCAGAGTTATGTTCATAAGATACTTACAGGCAGAAAAGAACGTTTTTCAGCACTGCGTTGCGAGGACGGAATTTCGGGCTTTACAAAGATGAGCGAGAGCGAATATGACAGCTTCGGCGCAGGTCACAGCAGTACTGCCATCTCGGCGGCACTCGGTTTTGCTCAGGCTGACAGAATAGCAGGCAGAGATAACTATACTGTTGCTGTTGTCGGGGATGGAGCCTTTACAGGCGGGATGATCTATGAAGCTCTCAACAACTGTGAAAAAGAGCTGAAGCTTATAATAATTCTGAACGAGAACGAAATGTCGATCTCCAAAAATGTCGGTAATCTTTCCCGCCACATTTCAAGGATCCGCGCCACAAAAGGCTATTTCCGCTTCAAACGCGGTGTGTCGCGCTTTTTTGGTGCCATTCCACTTGTCGGAAAACCCATAGCAAAAGGCTTTTCGTGGATGAAATTCAAAGCTAAGAGTGCTGTTTACAACATGAATTTCTTCGAAAACATGGGTGTAAAATATCTGGGTCCCGTAAATGGAAATGACTATTACACAGTCGAAACCATCCTTTCTGAAGCAAAAAAACGCGGGGAATGTGTGCTTGTCCATCTCAAAACCGTGAAGGGCTTCGGATATGACGACGCTGTGGCGAATCCCGAAAAATACCATGGCATAAGTCCGCATGACTGCAAAAGACCTTTGAACGGAAGTTTCTCGTCGCATATGGGTGAATATCTTTGTGGATATGCGCAAAAGGACGAAAAGGTCTGCGCCATAACAGCCGCCATGAGCTGCGGTACGGGACTTGAATGCTTTGAAAAACAGTTTCCCGAAAGATATTTTGATGTCGGTATCGCAGAAGCACACGCTGTGACCTTTTTTGCAGGTCTTTCGGCGGCAGGTATGAAACCTGTTTTTGCAGTATATTCTACCTTTCTTCAGAGGGCTTATGACAATCTGCTTCACGATGTGGCGTTGCAGAAGCTTGGTGGACTTTTGCTCATTGACAGAGCAGGCTTTGCTCCCGAGGATGGTGCGACACATCACGGCATCTATGATGCGGCGTTTCTTTCTCAGCTTTCGGATATAACCGTCTATGAGCCTGTAAGCTTTTCCACTTTCAGGGCTATGATTGAAAAAAGCCTTTCGTCCGACGGTCTTTTTGCCGTGCGCTATCCAAAAGGTGGCGAGGATGAAGAAATAGTTTCTGCGTTTACCTGCGACAACGAAGGCTTTGGTATTCTTACCTACGGCGAACAAAACGGGAAACTTCCCGAAAATGTCATCATAACCTACGGCAGGATAGCATCAGAAGCATATTTTGCGGCAAAGGAGCTTGCTGAAAAAGGAATATCAGTCGGAATCGTCCTTTTGCAGACCTTAAAACCTCTGGAACGACAGGCAGAGATTATAGCACAAAAACTCAGCGCATTAGGGGGCAGAGTTGCTTTCCTTGAGGAGGGAATCTATGAGGGCGGTGTTTCTATGCTCCTGCGAGAAGAACTTTTGTCGATCGGTGCGCTTTCCATAAAGGATAGCAGGATATTTGCCATTAAGGGCGAAATTCCCGAGCAGGCGCCGATTGAAAGCCTGTACGAAAAATGCGGAATTTCTCATAAGGATATAGTTTGTTACATGACGGGTGAAACCATATGAGGGCGGATGCATATCTTGCGCAAAAGGGCTTTGCCGACAGCAGGGAACGGGCAAAAAAACTGATAGAGCAGGGAAGAGTGTATGTCAATGGTGCCATTCTGACAAAGCCATCAAAAGATATTCTTGATTCGGATTCTGTTGAAATCAAAAGTGCGGAGCGATATGAATATGTCAGTCGCGGAGGATATAAGCTTGAAAAAGCCCTGGAACATTTTGAAATCGATGTTACAGATCTTGTCTGTGCAGATCTCGGTGCATCGTCTGGAGGTTTTTGCGACTGCCTTCTTTATCATGGAGCAAAGAAAAGCTACGCCGTAGATTGCGGTTCGGGTCAGCTTGCCAAAAAACTCCGGGATGATCCTCGCGTTGTTTCTTTCGAAAACACAAATGCCCGCTCGGTTGATGACAGCCTTTTCGGAGAAAAGGTTGATGTGGTCGTTATGGATCTTTCGTTTATTTCCCAGACTCTTGTTTTCCCTGCAGTAACAAGAATACTTAAGCGTGCAGGAATTCTTGTGTCGCTGATAAAGCCACAGTTTGAGGTCGGAAAAAGCGGTGTCGGCAAGAACGGCATTGTGAAGGACGAAAAGAAACGCGCTGACGCTGTCAAAAAGGTCATCGACAATGCGGCGCTTTTCGGCCTTGTTTGCAGAGGTGTGACAGAATCTCCCATAAAGGGCGGCGACGGGAATACCGAGTATCTTGCGGTTTTTGATTTTGAAAAAACAGACGAATGAGGAACTCAGTATGGATTTCACTCTTGACTTCAAAAAAATTTCACTCTTGACTTCAAAAAAGACGAAATAAAAATACTTCAGATCACCGATATGCAGGTCATCGATTCGAGCCAACAGCGCTCTGACGACAGACTCCGCAAGGATGAATATCTGAAATGGCTTCCCGAAACCAAGGAACAGAATCTTTACCGTTATATAAGGGAGTTGATCGTG
>JAZSFD010000105.1:0-4248 GCA_045532035.1 Eubacteriales bacterium
GTCCCGAGTCACCCTGAGGACCGCCCACAACAAAGCGTCCTGTGGGATTAACGAAGATCTTTGTTTTATCATCGAGAAGCTCTGCGGGAACGCAGGGCTTGATAACGTGCTCAACGATATCCTTGCGGATGGTGAGAAGATCGACCTCGGGAGCGTGCTGGGACGAAACGACGATAGCATCAACTCTTACGGGTTTGTCATCGTGATATTCAACAGTTACCTGAGTCTTTCCGTCGGGACGGAGATAATCGAGAGTTCCGTTCTTTCTGACTTCTGTCAGCTTTCTTGCCATGGTGTGGGCAAGAGAGATGGGAAGGGGCATGAGTTCGGGAGTTTCATCGCAGGCATAGCCGAAGACCATGCCCTGATCTCCGGCACCGATGTCATATTTGTCGGTGTCGCCGTTTTTGGCTTCAAGTGATTTGTCAACGCCAAGGGCAATGTCGGGGGACTGCTCGTGGATAGAGCTGATGACGGCGCAGGTCTGGCAGTCAAAGCCGAACTTTGCTCTGTCATATCCGATCTCGTTTACTGTATCGCGGACTATTGTCTGAAAGTCCACATAGCCTTCTGTGGTGATCTCGCCCATAACAAGCACAAGACCTGTGGTGGTAGAGGTCTCGCAGGCGACACGCGCCATGGGATCCTGCGCAAGGATGGCGTCAAGAATAGAATCGGAGATGAGGTCGCACATTTTGTCGGGATGTCCTTCTGTTACCGATTCGGAGGTGAAAAGTACCTTTTTCATATATATTTCCTTTCCTGTCACAAGGGACAAAAAAATCCCCTTGTCATCAAGGGGCGAAAAGACACACGGGGAAGATAATTTCTTATCTTTCGGAAAAATCCGCAGGAAGTAGCACCTTATAAATCTTACAGGTTGCCGGGCTTCAATGGTCCTGTCCCTCAGCCGCTCTTGATAAGACATATTTGATTTTCAAAATTTTGCAAGAATATGATATCATAAAACAAGAAAGTTGTCAAGAGAAAATTACAAATAAAGAATGGTACTGAAAGAGACGATGCCGCTCTGCTTGAGGTGAACTTTGCTGTTGGATGAAAAAACAGGTCGATGACAAACATCGACCTGACTGATCATTATTCCTTAAAAAGCTCTGTCGACAAATATCTGTCTCCCGTGTCAGGCAGGAGGACGACGATGTTTTTGCCCTTGTTTTCGGGGGATTTTGCAATTGTGATGGCGGCATGGAGCGCCGCACCCGATGAGATACCCACAAGAACACCCTCTTTTTTTCCCGCAAGGCGTGCAGCGTTATATGCCTGCTCCTCGGTGACGGTGATTATTTCATCATATATTTCGGTGTCAAGCACCTCGGGAACAAAGCCCGCGCCGATACCCTGAAGACCGTGAGCCCCCGCTTTTCCCTCCGAAAGGAAAGGAGCCCCTTTAGGCTCTACGGCGACGATCTTTATATCGGAATTTTTGGATTTAAGGTATTGTCCCGTACCTGTGATGGTGCCGCCTGTGCCGACTCCTGCAACAAAAATGTCGACCACACCGTCGGTGTCCTCCCATATTTCGGGACCTGTGGTGAGAAAATGAGCTTTTGCATTTGACGGATTGACAAACTGTCCTGCGATAAAGCTTTTAGGGGTATTATCGGCAATCTCCTGCGCCTTTTCGATTGCGCCCTTCATGCCGAGCTTTCCGTCAGACAAAACAAGCTGTGCGCCGTATGCCGTCATCAGCATTCTGCGCTCGACCGACATGGTATCGGGCATGACGATGATGACCTTGTAGCCGCGGGCGGCGGCAACGCAGGCAAGACCGATGCCGGTGTTTCCGCTGGTAGGCTCAATGATAACCGAATCGGACGAAAGCTTTCCTTCCTTTTCGGCGTCATCAATCATTTGCTTTGCCGCTCTGTCCTTGACAGAGCCTGCGGGATTGAGATATTCAAGCTTTGCGATGAGATTTGCGCAAAGATTTTCTTCTTTTTCGATATTCGCAAGCTCAAGAAGGGGTGTTTTTCCGATGAGCATATCCACCGATGTGTATATTTTTGACATAAGATCATCTCCAATGGTGTTATATATGACAATGATAGCATCAAAGCAGGTCTTTGTCAAGAAAAAAGAAGGACACTGCGACTTTCAGCCGCCGTGTCCTTTTATCTGTTTCAGCCCTGGGTGCTGAACTTCTGCTTTACCATATTGATCTTCTGCTGTTCGACAGGCTGTGTGGGGTACCAGCCCTTTTCAGCCATCTTGTCGTAAACCTTGTCCTGAAGACAAAGCGATTCATTGAGGGCACACGAAAAAGCGTTGTGCACATTTTCGGTGGGCGATTCGATGGTGCCGTGAAGCAAAAGATCGCATACTCCCTTTTCAAGTAAAAGGATATTTTCCATCAGATTCTTGTCATCCATTTTTTCTTCCTCCTGTCAGAGAAGCCCGTAAAGGCTCTGAAAGATCTGTTTGTTTTTGTCGCATACCTGCTGTACGCAAAGCTTCAGATCAGAATCCTTGATCTGATTCACGGTTTCGTTGCACTTGGTCATGAAAAACTGTGCATGACCGAGGGCATCTTCGACATAAAGTAATTCTTTTGTTGTCATAACGGAAATCCTCCTTTCGATTTCATACATAGTGTGGGAGGATTTTTTTATTTTATACATTATCGTATATATTTTTTGTAAAAATATAAATTTCTCTTGCCTTTCTTATACAGAAAGGTTAAAATGTAAATATAGATAACAAATAGACGGCAGAGGGAAAAACTTGCCGTCGGGTGTTTGTCTGATGTGCAGATGTTTGAAATAAAATAAATTACAAGGAGCTTATTATGAAAAAGATCGGCATGGTCGGTGTTGGCTGTATCAGCACCATTTATCTTGAGAATTTCAAAAATGTTTTCCATGATGTGGAGCTTGTGGCTGTTTGCGATCTCATTCGAGAGCGCGCCGAAAAAGCAAAGGAAAAATACAACATTCCAAAGATTTACGACACGATGTATGAGCTGTTTGCCGATCCGGAAATAGACATAGTTTTGAATCTTACCCGCCCGTATCAGCACTATGAAGTTTCAAAGGCGGCTCTTGAGGCAGGTAAGCATGTTTATTCCGAAAAACCGCTTGGCGCCGATCTTAATTAAGGAATGGAGCTTGTAAGACTTGCGGCGGAAAAAGGACTTATCATCGGCGGTGCCCCCGACACCTTTATGGGAGCAGGCATACAGACCTGTCGCAAGCTTATCGACGACGGTCTTATCGGAACTCCCTTTGGGGGACGCTTTGTGCTTGCTTGTCATGGCATGGAAATGTGGCATCCTGACCCCGATTTTTATTATCAACGCGGCGGCGGACCTCTCTTGGATATGGGACCGTATTATATAACTGCCATGATAAATCTTCTTGGCGGAGTGAAGCAGGTTTTCGGAAGATCTGCCACCGCATATCCCACAAGACTTATCACGGCAGAGCCCCATGTCGGCGAAATCATCACCGTGAACACTCCGACACATTACGAGGCGATTCTCACCCTTGAAAGCGGTGTCAGTGTTTCTCTTTTGACAAGCTTTGATATGTACAAAACAAGTCAGAGCAAAATCGAGATATACGGCACAAAGGGAACTCTTTATGTTCCCGACCCCAACTGCTTCGGCGGAAAGGTGGAATTTTTCGACGGCGAGGCAAATGAAATGAAAGAATTTCCTCTGACCTTCGGTTACAGCGAAAACTCCAGATGCCTTGGGCTTGCCGATATGGCAAAGGCGATCGAGTCGGGCCGTGCGGGACGAACCACCTCAAAACAGACCTTCCATGTGCTTGAAACGATGTGCGGCATAATGGAGAGCGCGAAAATAGGTATGCCCTACACCCTTGTTTCCGATTTTGAAAGGGAAGCTCCCATGGATCCGACCTTGCCTGCGGGAGTGCTTTGAACAGGCGCGGCAAAACAAAAAAAGCTCCTCCTTTGGGGGAGCTGTCGCGTAGCACTTCTCGCAAATACATCGTTATTCAGATTTATTGCAACGGGAGCAGCAAGCCGCTCCCCTACAATGTGGTTGTGATTTATGCCATTGATTAGCGGGAGGATAATATCCTCCCATACAAAGAGAGGAATAATTTTATAACTCCTTCCGCCACGCTTCGCGTGCCACCTCCCTCGGGAGGGAGGCTTATTAAGGCTCCCCCTTCGGGGGAGCTGTCGAGCGGAGCGAGACTGAGGGAGTCGGAATTTTTGCCATTGATTAAATTCCACCACCTCATCCACCACTGACAGATG
>JAZSFD010000077.1:0-3017 GCA_045532035.1 Eubacteriales bacterium
GTATTCGGCGGCAGACGCGCAAAGACCGCTCCCCTTGTTTATCAGTCAAGAGACTGGCAGCACGGTACCTTCGTCGGCTCCATCATGGCTTCCGAAACCACAGCAGCTGCGGCAGGTGCTGTCGGCGTAGTAAGACGCGGCCCCATGGCTATGCTTCCCTTCTGCGGATATGACATGGGCGAATACTTCGCTCACTGGCTTTCTATGGGCAAGAAGATCTCCAATCCTCCCAAGATTTTCCACGTCAACTGGTTCAGAACAGATGACGAAGGAAACTTCATCTGGCCCGGATTTGGTGATAACCTCAGAGTTCTTCTCTGGATCCTCGCTCGTTGCGAAAACAAGGTTGACGCCGTTGAAACAGCCATCGGTTATGTGCCCAAGGCTGAAGACATCAACATCGAAGGTCTTGACATTTCCATCGACACAATCCGTGAGCTTCTCTCGGTTGACAACGCACACTGGATCGAAGACCTTGACAGCATCAAGGCATTCTACGACAAGATCGGTGCTACCATCCCCGCAGAGCTTAAGGAAGAGCTTGCAAAGCTTGAAGCAAACCTCAATAAGTAATTTATAACCGCAAAGCCCGCCGAAAATTCGGCGGGCTTTTTTTGCTGACAAGGAGTCGGGATGATTGTTTATGAAAAAACTCTGATAAGCCTTCTCCGGTGGGAGAATGTGAAACCTTCGGCTGACGGATGAGGTGTCGGAATTTGATCAATGGCAAAGATTTTCTATTTCTTGTAGGGGAGCGGCTTGCTGCTCCCGTTGCCAGAAATCTGAATAACGATGTATTTGACAGAGGGGCTATCGCGCCCCTCTCGCGCACTCCCTCTCGTCATTTCTTTTTGAAAAAGAAATAGCAGTAGAAAATAATTATCAAAAACTTTTTATCGATATCAGCCGCTTTCCCGATATCGAAAGACAGCAAAGGTGGAAGTTTTTTCTGCAAGGATTTGCAGGCATTAAACGGCGATGTCAGTTCAGTTGATTGGACTGATTCTTTGACGATATCAGAAGCTTTTCTGTTGCAAGAACGCCAACTCCCTCAGTCTCGCTCCGCTCGCCAGCTCCCCCAAAGGAGGAGCCTTTATCAGCCTCCCTCCCCGAGGGAGGTGGATTCGCCGCAGGCGAAGACGGAAGGAGTCAAAGTTTTATCAATGGTGAAAAAATTACTCTCACCCAGTAGGGGCCGATGCCCACATCGTCCCATTCAGAAATACAATTTTGCAGTCGAGCATCACCGACAGATTTTTGTTTTCAAAAGGCTTGATTTTAATTCCGATCTGTGATACAATAAACATATTACAGAAAAAGGAGGGAAAAACATGATCGACGAAAAGCTTTTCGGCAACTGCTCGATGCCTGAATTCGCAGGCGTCGGAAAACTTGACACCATCGGTCTTGTGGTGCCCTCTGTTGAAAAAGATCTGAAAGCTGCCGCAGGCATTCCGGAAGATATCTCATCTGTCGGACTTATCTCCTCAAGAACAGGTGCCGCAGGTCAGATACTTGCCGTAGACGAGGCTGTTAAATCCACAAACTGCAAGGTTGTCTCGATTGAGCTCCCCCGCGACACAAAGGGCTGGGGCGGCCACGGAAACTATATTGTCATCGGCGGAAAGACCGTCTCGGATGCAAGGCGTGCCGTGGAGCTTTCACTCGAGCTTTGCGACAAGCATTCGGGCGAAGTTTATATCAGCGATGCAGGTCATCTGGAATTTGCCTTTTCCTCCTCGGCAGGTGAAGCCTTGAACATGGCATTTGATGCTCCTGTGGGAAAAGCCTTCGGCTTCATTGCCGCCTCTCCTGCCGCCATCGGCTTTGTGCTTGCCGACCGCGCTCTGAAATCTTTTTCGGTAAAGCTTTTGAAATATATGTCCCCGTCGGTGGGAACAAGCCATTCAAACGAGGTCATCATTGCTTTCACCGGCGAAACAAGTGACGTCAAAAACGCCGTGATCTCGGCGCGTGAGGCGGGAATTGAGCTTTTGCTGTCTCTCGGAAGTGTGCCGGAGTCTCCCGGAACACCCTATATCAAATAAAAAACGGATCGTCTTTTTCGGTGATCCGTTTATTTTTTAAGGAATATTTATGCTTACAAAAATTTATCTTGAAACCACAAATGTCTGCAATCTGAACTGCTCATTTTGCCACGGCACAAAGCGCAAAAAGGCTTTTATGACCGTCGATGATTTCTGCCGTGTGCTTGAAAAAATAAAGGGAAAGTCAAAGTATCTTTATCTTCACCTGATGGGCGAGCCTCTGTTGCACCCAAAGCTTCCACACTTCTGCAAGCTTGCAAAAGAAGCAGGCTTTGAGGTCATGCTGACCACCAACGGTACTCTTGCAGCATCTCACGGCGATTTCATTTTCAAAGACGGAAATGTGAAAAAGGTGAGCATTTCACTTCAGGCGGCAGAATTTTCGCAAGGGGAAAATTCTCAAATCAGTGGCATTGAATTTGAAAAATACCTTTCCGACATAGCTTTATTTGCCCGAAAATGCGTCGATTCGGGTGTCATCTGCGTACTGAGGCTGTGGAATCTTGAAGAGGGCGTTGACAACGCACAGATCCTCGAAAGGCTTCATTGTCTTTTCCCTGACAGGTGGATAAAAAACCGCTCGGGCTTCAAGCTTTTTGACGCACCAAAGGCAGAGATGGAGATTTATCTTGAATACGGCGAAAAATTTGAATGGCCCGATGCTGACCGACACGAAAAGAATGTTTCGTTCTGCTATGCCCTGCGCGATCAGATAGGCATTCTTTGTGACGGCACCGTTGTTCCCTGCTGTCTTGATGCCGACGGTGTTATTGCCCTCGGAAATATTTTTGACGACACCCTTGACAGCATCCTTTCGTCGGAAAGAGCATTAAAGCTTGCGGAATCCTTCGAAAAGCGCAAGCCTTGCGAAAGCTTGTGTAAAACCTGCGGTTTTGCGGCAAGATTTTGAAAATACGCCGTAATGAGTTTTTGTCATTCGGGCAGGAGGCTTGTTAAGGCTCCTCCTTC
>JAZSFD010000043.1:0-11868 GCA_045532035.1 Eubacteriales bacterium
TTTGTCTCTCCCTCCGTCAAAACCTGCGGTTTTGCCGCCACACTTGCGAGGGAGGCTTTTTGTGCAATATGTCAATGTGCACTTCTGAAATAGGGTTTGTCAGTGGTCTGAAGGGAGCGTGTGCTCCCTTTTTTATTTGCCTTTTGCGGCGTTCAGAATATCCTTTTCCGCGATGTCGCACAATTCCCGGGCGATCTCCGCGTTTCTTGATTCGGAATATATTCTGAAAAGCTGAGCCTTTCCCGGAACTACGGTGACTTTTCCGTCGGGGTAGGACAGCTTTATTCCCTCAAAGGAGTCGCATCTGCAGTTTTCGGCATTTTTCCCCGACAGCTGCTTGATAACAACTGTTTTGGTGATTCCCTCGGGAAGTCTTACGGTTTTTTCACTGTAACCGAAAAGCGGCTGTTCGAAATAAAACTCCGAAATGTTTTTTCTTGTTTTCACGAGCAGGGAAACAAACCTTGCCGCAAGCAATATTTCATCGGTCAGATAGAAGCTTTCGCGCAACAGCTGCTTCGGAATGGAAAAGCGCTTTACCGAATTGTTCGGATAATAGAGAACGCTTGCATTCTTTCCCATGACTGAGCGATAGACTTGGGGAGAAAGATAGGGAAGCGCGAAGCTTTGGCTTTGGTGATTCTTCCCGCCCGACAGCAATGCTGCGGTCATGTGATATTTGTCAAGCTCATAATTTCCTTGAACCACACATACACCGTTGTCGCGGCAATAGCGCACGACGGGAAGGCTCATTTCGACGGCATCCTTTTCGCTCATACATTCTCCGCCAAGCTGACTGAAAGCCTGCTTTAATAGCTCAAGCTCTTTGAATACGCCTCCGGAAAAACCGAGCCTTGTTCCATAAAGACCCTCATTTCCCGCAAAAGCTTTGAGATTGTCGACAATCTCGCATAAATAGCGTGTTTCGGAATCAAGCATCACTGTCTTGGCTTTTGGCGGGCAAGCGCTTTTTTCGGAAGAAAGCGTCTGAAAATTCAGCGAGAACCTGCGTTCAAAATCGTGAGAGGGCGCAAGGGCGTTGCGGTTGAAAAGACGAGCGTAGACCGCGTCTGACTCTTTGTCTGTGAAGACAAAGACAAAGCAATCTGTGCCAAAGAAAACACTTTCGTATTTTGCCAGCTTTTCAAAGCCCTGCCCGAAATCATAAGACTGCACACAGCCTCTTTCAAGCCCTGCAAAAAGCGCAGACGCGAAGGCTTGTGAGAAAGGCAAGCCGTCATGCATAACGCCAACTCTGGCGTTTGCTCCGACGGTATGCGCAAGGACATAACCGAGACGCGAGCATTCCGGCTCTTTTCTTTCGAGATCTTCTGTTTTTCCAAGGAAAATACCCTCGTCAATATCAAAAAAGCTCTCTTTTTTTGAAAAGCAGTCGCAGGAGGGCGCATTCTTTTCGCCGACATTTTCGGTGACTGTGGTGTTCGACGGGATATATGAGCATTCCGAAAGCTTTATACCCTTTGCGATGACACATCCGCCGCCCACACTCGATCTTTTTCCGATCTCGGCGTTTTCGCAGATGACCGTCCCTTCGATTCTGCTGTTTTCGCAGACTCTTACTCCGCTGTGCAGAATGCTTCCGACGATCTCACAATTTTTTCCGATCGAGCAGCGGGAAGAAAGAATGACATTCGGACCTATCTCAGCCCCCTTTTCGATCTGCACATTGTGGGGAATGAAGCAGGGAGGGGTGATCTTTATTCCGTCGGTGTCAACAAAGCTTTTCTGTTCGATGTGAAGATCTGTGATCTTTCCTTTCAGTCCGTCGATACAGCATTTATAGTAGCTTTCGATGTTTCCGATGTCGCACCAGTAACCGCCGTCGGTGTGCTCATAAAGCTTCATTCCGCGCTCGAGCATCAACGGGAAAAGATCCTTTGAAAAATCAAAGGGGCGGTTTTTCGGCACAAGCTCTGTGACCTTTGACGAGAGGATATAAACTCCCGTGTTCACACGGCAGGAGCCCACCTGGGACCAGCAGGGTTTTTCGTTGAAGGAGGTTATGAGACCTCCGCTTTTTGAAAGGACGACTCCGTATTCGAGAGGATCGTCGCATTCGCTTGTAATGACGGTGGCGTCGGCACCGTTTCTTTCGTGGGCATAAAGTGCCTTCAAAAAATCAAAATCGCAGACGCAGTCTCCTGCAATCACGAGAAAAGGTTCATTTTCCGAAAGTCCCAGAATTTGTTTTGAAAAAACAAGACCGCCGGCAGTGCCCAGCGGTGTTTTTTCTTCAAGGTATTCGATCTCAGCGCCGCCATAGTGATTTCCGATCCTGTTTTTTATCATATCGGAACGGTAGCCTGTGGAGATCATTATTTTTTCAATACCGCATCCTGTGAGCTTATCGATTATCCGTTCAAGAAGGCTTTTGCCCAAAAAAGGCACAAGCGGCTTGGGGATGCCGTCGGTGATGGGAGAAAGGCGTGTGCCTCTGCCGCCGGCAAGAATAATGGCTTTGTTCATTTTTATATTCCTTTTTTCAATTCTTTTTGTCACGCTATAAGTTTATGCAGAAAAAAGGAAACTATGCGGTATTATTAAAGAGAGCCCGGGATTAATTATTTTCCTGTGCTGCCGAAGCCTCCTGTACCCCTTTCGGTTTCGTCAAGTTCTTGCGCTTCAACAAATTCCACGGCAAGAAAAGGCAGAATTACAAGCTGTGCTATTCTGTCGCCGCAGGAAACCGTTCGGACTTGGTCGCTGTCGTTGTGGAGTGCGACGATGTATTCACCTCGATAGTCGGAATCGGCAACTCCCACACAGTTTGCAGGGCGCAGACCGCTTTTTGCAGCAAGTCCCGATCTTGCAAATATCGCGCCGAAATAGCCGTTCGGCACCGCAATCGAAAGGCCTGTTCCGATTTTTACGGTTTCGTGAGGAGCGATCGTCACATCCTCGTTTATGCAGGCGTAAAGGTCATAGCCTGCGGCATATTCCGAGCCTCTTGTGGGAATGACGGCTTTTTCGTTCAGTTTTTTGATGTGTACATTTATCATGGTTTATTGTCTCCCGAAAAAAATCTGTTAATACAATTATATGTATTTTCAAATATAAATCAAGCAAAATTTATTATATTTACAATTTCTTCTGTCTTGCCCTTGACTTTTTTGCAAAAAAATGCAATAATATAAAGTGGCACAAAAATGAAAGGCGAGGTGAAAGAAGATGAAAGCCGATCTTATCAAGTCTGTCCGCGAGCATATGCCGAATATGTCCAAAAGCCATAAGATGATAGCGGCGTACATTATCGATCACCCCGATTCGGCGGCGTATCTGACCGCCACAAAGCTCGGCACCGTGACAGGCGTGTCCGAATCAACGGTTGTCCGTTTTGCCATCGAGCTTGGCTTCAAGGGCTATCCCGAAATGCAGAAAGCCCTGAAGGATCTCATCCGCACCAGCATGACCTCGGTTCAGCGTGTTGCCGCCGCCGACAGCCTTATGTCGGGGGGAGATGTCATGTCCAAGGTCATGAACAGTGATGCCGACAAGATAAGGCTAACTCTTGAAGAAGTGAAAAAAGAGGATTTTGACAAAGCGGTGGAGATGATAACAGGTGCAAAAAATGTCTATATCATCGGTATCCGTTCAGCCTCCATGCTGTCATCATTTTTTGCCTATTATCTCAACATCATCCTCGGCAATGTCACTCTGCTTGATATGACAAGCACCGGTGAAATGTTCGAAAGGCTGATGCATATTTCCAAAGGCGATGTGCTTGTGGGCATAAGCTTCCCGAGATATTCAAAAAGAACACGCACCGCCATCGAATTCGCAAAGAAGCGCGAGGCAAACATTCTTGCTCTCACCGACAGCAATTCCTCTCCCATCGCCACAAAAGCCGACTGCACGCTTATCGCAAAAAGCGACATGGCGTCTTTTGTAGATTCGCTTGTGGCACCCTTAAGCATAATCAACGCACTTATCGTTGCCGTGTCGATGAACAAGAAGGATGAGCTTTCTGACCATCTGCACGAGCTTGAAAAAATATGGGACGAATACGAAGTATATGAAAAAACAACCGATTGACTTAAAAGACTCGGTGTGCATAATCGGCGGCGGCGCCGCGGGACTTGCGGCAGCGTGTATCGCTGCGGAATGCGGTGCCAAAGTGGTGCTTTTTGAAAAGAACGCCTCCGAAAAAAAGATCGCCTCCGAGCAGTTTTTTGACAATGCCTACCTCGGCAAAAAGCTTCTTATAACAGGCAAGGGCAGATGCAATCTGACCAATGACTGCAACCGCGAGGAGTTTATGAAAAACATCCCCCGCAACGGAAAGTTCATGTTTGCCTCTTTTTCGGCATTTCCGCCCGAAAAGGTTATGGAATTCTTCGAGTCGCGCGGAGTTTCGTTAAAGACCGAACGCGGAGGACGAGTTTTTCCCTCCTCCGACAGATCTCTTGACATTCTTCGCTGTCTTAAGGAGACTTTGAAAAAGCATAATTGCCGTATTATAAACAGAAAGATAGAAAAGATCGTCGTACAGGATGAAAAAATTCCAAAAATTTTTGATTCCGACGGGAACGAATATGACTGCTCTGCCGTCATAATAGCCACGGGCGGTCTTTCATACCCCGTCACAGGCTCTGACGGTGACGGATATGAATTTGCAAAATGCGCGGGACATACGGTAACAGAGCTTCGTCCGAGTCTTGTCCCTCTTGTGTCGCCCGACAGCTTTTGTAAAAGACTTCAGGGGCTTTCCTTGCGGAATGTCACCCTTTCTCTTAAGAAAAAATCAAATAAAAAGGTCGTGTATTCCGAGCTGGGAGAGATGCTTTTCACCCATTTCGGCATGAGCGGACCTCTTGTCCTTTCGGCATCGGCGCATATCGACGGCGCACCCGACGAGTACGATGTGCATATTGATCTCAAGCCTGCCCTTGACGAAAAGACTCTTGACGAGCGGCTCCTTTCGGATTTTGCAAAGAATCCCAACAAGGATTACAAAAACGCTCTCGCGCTTCTTTTGCCGTCAAAAATGATCCCTGTTTTTGCCGAGCGCTCGGGAATTTCTCCCGACATAAAGGTGAATTCCATAACCAAAAAACAGAGAGCCGATATTATCGCACTTCTCAAGGATTTTTCGGTGGAGCTTTCGGGCTTTCGTCCGATTTCCGAGGCAATCATCACCCGCGGAGGAGTCAAGACCTCCGAAATAAATCCCTCGACCATGGAATCAAAAAAGGTTTCGGGACTTTATTTTGCGGGCGAGGTGCTTGATGTGGACGGATATACTGGCGGCTTCAATCTGCAGATAGCTTTTTCGACTGCATACCTTGCAGCACATGACGCTGCGAAAAAAGTAAACGAGCGAGGTTACAACTAATGTCTGATACAGTAAAGATCGCCATAGACGGCCCGTCGGGGTCGGGAAAAAGCACCCTTGCAAAGGGACTTGCAAAAAAGCTCGGCTATGTATATGTTGACACAGGTGCCATCTATCGCACCGTGGGTCTTTTTGCCAAACGCAACAATATCGATCCTCACGATGAGGCGGCTCTTTCGGCGCGTTTTTCCGATATTGATATCTCTCTCAGATGGACAGACGCGGGACAGAGGATATTCCTCTCGGGCGAGGATGTTTCCGAGCTTATCCGCACGCCCGAAGCTTCAATGTATGCATCTGCAGTGTCGGCGCTTCCGAAGGTTCGCGCTTTTCTTCTTGAAATGCAAAGAAGCTTTGCAAAAAGCCAGAATGTCATTATGGACGGCAGAGATATCGGAACGGTCATTCTTCCGGATGCCGATGTCAAGATCTTCATGCAGGCAGACCCCGCCGAGCGTGCCCGCCGCAGAACGGTTGAACTCAATGAAAAGGGCAAAAATGTGACCTTTGAGGAGGTCTATGAGGATATGTGCCTGCGTGACAAAAACGACAGCACAAGAAATGTCGCTCCCTGCGTTCCCGCAGAGGATGCCGTAATCTTTGACAACAGCGGACTTGATATTCCGCAGACCCTCAAAAAAGCATTGGAGATCGTAAAGGAAAAACTGTCATGACAAAATTTTACGCGGTATGCCATCATTTTTTGGCTGTACTTATAAAGATCATATTCAGAGTCAAGGTTATCGGAAACGAAAACGAGCCTCTGACAGGAGGACACCTTGTTTGCGCTAATCACAGTTCCCTTTGGGACCCTGCCATGCTTGGTGCCTGCCTTAAGAAAAGACAGGTCAAGTTCATGGCAAAGGCGGAGCTTTTTAAGTTTCCGCTTTTAGGGCTTTTCTTCAAGGCTCTCGGAGCTTTTCCGGTTGCCCGCGGTGCAAGCGACATCAAGGCAATAAAGACCACCATCGAGCTTGTGCAGAACGGCGAATGCGTCGGCATCTTCCCCCAGGGCACAAGATGCCGCGGAGTAGACCCCCGCACCACTGTCGTAAAGGGGGGCACCGGAATGTGTGCTTTCCGCGGAAAGTGCGATGTTATCCCGGTTGCCATCGTCAACAAAAAGCGCAAGATGACATTTTTCGGAAAGACATATGTTGTCATCGGAAAGCCCATAAAATTTGACGAGCTCGGGTTTACCGAAGGCGACAAGGCGGAGTTTGAAAACGCCTCCCGTATCATTTTTAACAGGATATGTGATCTTTATGACGAATGCTATCATGAACACTTCGAAAAGAAAAAGTGATTCAAAAGTAGTGCTTGCCGAAAACTCCGGATTTTGTTTCGGAGTGCGGCGGGCAGTGGATGTTGTCGAAAAGCTCATTTTCGAGGGCAACAAACACATTTTCACGGTGGGAGAGCTTATTCACAATCCAACATATCTTAAAAGGCTTGAAAAAAAGGGCGTTTTTATCTGCGATGAAAATGATATCGAAAAAGTGGCGGGCGAGTTTCCCGACGCCGTATTTGTCATCCGCGCCCACGGCCTTAAAAAAGAAATATCCGACCTTCTTTGCGAAAGGGGACTTCGTTTTGTCGATGCGACCTGTCCTTTCGTCAAGAAGATACACAATATAGTTTCGGAAAATTCGGCACCAAATGTACCCACGATCATCATCGGAGACAAAAACCACCCCGAGGTCGAGGGCATAAAAAGCTATGCAAAGGGCGAAGTTTTCATCTGTTCCGATGAAAATGAGCTTGAAGAGCAGTGTCGAAACATCGAAAATAATCAAGAAAACGGGCCTGTTCTGGTAAGTCAGACTACTTTTAAACTAAAAAAGTATGAAAATTGCCAAAAATTCATAAAAAAACTATATACAAATCCGAAAATATTTGGTACAATATGTAGTGTGACTGAAAACAGACAGATCGAAGCAGGAAAACTTGCGGCGGATTCGGATGTGATGCTTGTGTTGGGTGCGGCAAAAAGCTCCAACTCAAAAAAGCTTTACGAAATCTGTTCGGCTCTGTGCAAGCATACATATTTCGCGGAGACCGCGGAAGATGTTCCGTTTGATGAGATCGGCAAAATTTTCAGCAGCAATTTTTGCGGAGATTTCACCGCAGGAATAACAGCAGGCGCTTCAACGCCTGATGATATAATAGAGGAGGTAAAAATCAGAATGACTAATGAAATCGCAATCAATTCTGATGCAACAACAGAAAACGAAAACCCTGTGATCAAGGACACTATGACCTTTGAGGAAATGCTCAACGCGTCATACAAGACTATCAGAGCAGGAGAAAGGGTACAGGGAACCATCACTTCGGTTACACAGACTGAGGTTCATGTCGATCTCGGCATCAAGCAGACAGGTATTATTCCTTATTCGGAACTCAGCTTCGACCCCAACTTCAAAGTTGAAGAAAACTTCAAGGTTGGCGATAAGATAGATGTTGTAGTTGTAAAGTTCAATGACGCTGAAGGAATCGTTTCGCTTTCCAAGAAGCGCATGGACGTTGACAAGAACTGGAATGAGCTCAAGGAAGCTTATGAAAACGCAACCGTTCTCGACGGTAAGGTCGTTGAGGCTGTAAGAGGCGGCGTTATCTTCCAGGCAGGTCCCAACAGAGTATTTGTTCCCGCATCCCACACAACTCTTCCCAGAAGCGAAAACGCTCCCTCCGAAGAAGAGCTTGCAAAGCTCGTCGGAGAAGTCGGAAGAATCAAGGTTATCGACATCAACGAACAGAGAAGAAGAGCAGAAGGCTCGATGAGAGCTGTCATCCGTGAGGAAAGAAAG
Source organism: Eubacteriales bacterium (assembly GCA_045532035.1). Taxonomy (GTDB): domain Bacteria; phylum Bacillota; class Clostridia; order Oscillospirales; family CAG-382; genus UMGS1052. The sequence continues at coordinate 8,161 of JAZSFD010000043.1, forward strand.
GCTCTTCAGGCAAAATTCTGGGAAACAGCTGAAGTCGGCAAGACATACACAGGTGTTGTCAAGTCTTTGACAGCATACGGTGCATTCGTTGATCTTGGCGGAGTTGACGGTATGGTTCACATCACCGAACTCTCCTGGAAGCACATCAAGCATCCTTCCGATGTTGTTAAGGTAGGCGATACCATCGATGTATTCGTTAAGGCTCTTGATGTTGAAAAGAAGAGAATCTCTCTCGGCTACAAAACAGAGGAAACAAACCCCTGGACAATCTTCATGAGCAAATATGCCGTTGAAGATATTGCAGAGGTAAAGATCGTGAACCTCATGCCTTTCGGCGCATTTGCTGAAATCGTTCCTGGCGTTGACGGTCTTATCCACATTTCTCAGATCTGCGAACAGAAGATCCAGAAGCCTGCAGATGTTCTCTCTGTTGGTGAAACAGTAAGCGCAAAGATTACTGCTATCGACGAAGAAAACAAGAAGATAAGCCTTTCGATCAAGGCTCTTCTCGTTCCCGAAGAAGCAGCTGAAGAGGTTGCTGAAGAAGTTTCCGAAGAAGCTCCTGCTGCTGAAGAAACCGAAGCATAAGCTATATTTTAGCATAAGCGAAAGGGCTGCTGCAAGAAAATGCGGCAGCCCGATTTTTTGATTTTGTATCTCAGGAGAAATTATGGCTTTGTTTATACCCGATCTTTTTTGTGAAACAATATACGACATACCTGTCTCTTTTTTCACCGACCGCGGCATAAAGCTTTTGATGCTTGACATCGACAATACCCTTGTTACCTATGACGACGAATACCCCACAGAAAAGAATCTTTCGTGGTTTTCGCAGCTTTCGGAGCAGGGAATAAGAGTTGTTTTTGTTTCAAACAATCATGCCGACCGTGTGGAAAAATATGCAAAGCGTGCAGGCTTTCCGTTTTTTGCCGATGCGGCAAAACCCTCGACAAAATATTATAAGGAAGCGATGCGCCTTCATTCGTTACAGCCGTCAGAATGCGCGGGAGTCGGAGATCAGATCTTCACCGATGTGCTTGCCGCACATCGTGCCGGCTGTATCGGCGTGCTTGTTTCACCGATAAAGGATCTCAAAACATTTTTTGTAAAATCAAAGAGAGTTTTGGAAAAGCCTTTTATCGCGGCGTATCACAGAAAACAAAGAAAAGAGGAAAAGCGCAAATGACAGGAAAAGCACTGTTTGGCCCGGGCGGAAACTCCGAAAGCTTCTATGCCGCGGGATATAAAAGCACAATCGATGCCCCGAAGTTTGTCCGCGAGTTTGGACTTGATGCCTATGAATACGAGGCAGGCAACGGCGTTGCAGCATCTCGGGAGACCTTTTGTAAGATCGGGGAAGCTGCCCGCGAGCAGGACATAAAGCTTTCGATCCACGCACCCTACTATATCTCCTTGTCGTCGGTCGATGAGGAAAAAAGAAAAGGCAGTGCAAGGTATATCGTAGCTTCTGCCTCGGCTCTTGATGCCATGGGCGGTGAGCTTATGGTGATCCACGCGGGAAGCACCGCAAAGCTTGACAGAGCTGTTGCGCTTCAATATGCAAAGGATGCCATATATCACGCCCTTTCGGTTCTTGCCGAAAACGAGCTTTATGGTTTTAAGCTCGGTATTGAAACGATGGGAAAGGTGAATCAGCTTGGCACACTTTCCGAAGTGCTCGAAATGTGCACTGTTGATAAGACTGTTGTGCCCGTAGTCGATTTCGGTCATATGAATGCCCGTGAGCAGGGGGGGATTTTCCCGACTGCCGATGAATATAAAAGAGTGTTTGAAAAGATCTCCGCCTCCTGCGGAGCGGAGGTTGCCGAAAATCTTCATTGCCATTTTTCGAAGATAGAATATACAGCAGGCGGCGAAAAGCGCCATCTGACCTTTGAGGATGAAAGCTACGGTCCCGATTTTGAGCCGTTGATGAAAGCTATCTCTGATCTTGGGATATCTCCCACCATCATTTGCGAATCCTGCGGCACCATGGCTGAGGATGCGCTGAAAATGAAGAAGGAATATCTCAGATGCCTGGGTGAATGAGGAAAACTATGAACTGTTTTGATTCAAGAATTGAAAAACTGAGAGAAAAGCTTTCGTCCGACACGGCGCTTCTTGTGACTGATGGAATTTCAAGACGGTATTTTTCTGGTTTTGCGTCAAGTGCGGGATATATGTATATCTCAAAAAACAAAAGCTTTCTGTTTCTCGATTTCCGCTATTTTGAGAAAGCAAAGCTTGCGCAGGAACAAGGGAAAATCTCTTTGGAAACTGTCATTTGCGAAGCAAAGGTCTCCCGCAAGGAGGTTCTTAAAAAGCTGATAGGCGAGGAAAAGACAACAGCTCTTCTTTATGAAAACCGCCGCATGACCTGTGACGCCTTTGAGGAGCTCAAAAAGAGCTTGGAGGGAGTGGTTGAGCTTTCTTGCGCTGACGGTGTTATCGAAGCTCTGCGCGCTGTCAAGGACGATTACGAGCTGTCAAGAATGGTTGAGGCGCAGAGGATAACAGATCTTGGCTTTGAACATATCTGCCGATTCATAAAGCGCGGTATGACGGAAAATGAGATTGCCCTTGAACTTGAATTTTTCATGCGCAAAAACGGGGCAGACGGTCTTGCCTTTGATACCATCTGCGTTTCGGGCACAAAATCCTCAATGCCCCACGGCGAGCCTGACGAAACTGTCGTTTCTGACGGATTTCTGACTCTTGATTTCGGAGCGCGCTTTGACGGCTATTGCTCGGATATGACCCGTACACTTTGCATCGGCAATCCCTCTGCCGAAATGATGAAAATTTATGACACGGTGTATGCGGCGCAAAAGGCGGCGTTTGAAAAAATACACGCGGGTGTTGTCGGAAAAGAGGTTGATGCGGCAGCGCGCGATCTGATTTATGGTGCAGGCTATGAGGGGTGCTTCGGTCACAGCACAGGTCATTCGCTCGGACTTGAAATCCACGAAAGTCCCAATTTCAGCCCACGAGAAGAGGGAAAAATACCCGGCGGTGCTGTTTTGAGTGTGGAACCCGGCATATATGTCGAGGGAAAATGGGGCGTACGCATAGAAGATATAGTATTTTTGACTGAAAATGGCTATAAAAACTTGACAAACAGCACAAAAGATATTATAATACTAAAGTAATACTGTTATTGCTATAAGGCAGAAAATGCCAAAAAGCGATTTGAAAATATTTTTTTGGAGGAAACATAAATGATTTCAGCAGGCGATTTCAGAAACGGTGTAACATTCGAAGAAGACGGCCAGGTTCTTCAGGTCGTTGAATTTCAGCATGTAAAGCCCGGTAAGGGTGCGGCTTTTGTTCGTACAAAGCTCCGCAACGTTATCACAGGCGCAGTAATTGAAAAGTCTTACAACCCCACAGCGAAGGTTGCTCAGGCATTCGTTGAAAGACGCGATATGCAGTATCTCTACAACGAAGGCGATCTTTACTACTTCATGGACCTTGAAAGCTTCGAGCAGATGCCCATCGGTGCAGATGCACTTTCCGACAACTTCAAGTTCGTCAAGGAAAACGAAACCTGCAAGATCGTGTCCTACAAGGGCAAGGTATTTGCAGTTGAACCCCCCATCTTTGTTGAACTCGAAGTAACAGAAACAGAACCCGGCATCAAGGGCGACACAGCAACCAACACTCTCAAGCCCGCAACTCTTGAAACAGGCGCAACCATCAAGGTCAGCC
>JAZSFD010000026.1:0-28290 GCA_045532035.1 Eubacteriales bacterium
TATCGGCTTTTAAAGTATAAAATTGCCGTTAGTAATATTATAAATCACTTTGTAAAATTATGCAATATGTAATAATAATCATAATATTCTTTTTTATTTTGTACATTATGCACAAACATTTGTGAAAAATGTCGTTTTTACCCCCAATAGCAATAACATTGGGACAAAAAGCAAAAGAGAAGGCTTTTTTCTGCCTTCTCTTTTTATCAATCGTCAATTATCTCCCTTATTGCACTTTCCGCATCCTTCACTTCCTTATGAAACGCCGCGGCAGGCACGCGCAAAGCTCCCGAACCAAGTATTATCATCTGCTCGGCGGCATCCGAGGTGGCAACTCTGACACGGTGTTTTTTTGAAAGCTCGTGTGAAACCTTCTGAATATACGAATCGGCGGTCTCGGCTTCTTTTGTGTAAACAACGCTGATGTTGCGAAATTCTTCAATGCTGCCGGGGTTTTTCTTCACTCTGTATGCATCAAAAACAAGGATGATCTTTGTGCCGCAAAAGCCCTGATAGTTGCACAGCCTGTTGATAAGAGTGTTTCTTGCAAGATCAAGACTTTGGGATGCTTGTTTTTTCAGCTCATCCCATGCAAAAATGATGTTGTAGCCGTCGATGAGAAGATATTCCTCGCCGTCAAATATCTGCGGTTTTGATTTTTGGACTTTTGGCTTTTCGATGTTGCTTTTCGGAGCTTCATGACGCACCTTTCCGCTGTCTCTTTTCCGGATGGGGCCGTAGGTACGCTCGAAAATCGCCATAAGCTCATTGTCGCTTGCCACATTTGCAAGATAGTTTTCGGCACGGCGTTTTATTTCAAGCCGCAGCTCTATGGCATCATTATCGCGGGAAAGCACGCTTTCGAGGTGCATATATTTTTCGACCTCATCCCATTTCACAAGGAATCCGGCGCCATTTGCACAAAAGACCGAGTCGCAGGAATTTTCAAGATCTGAGTCGGGGTCATATCCAAGCTCGGCCATGACTGTTTCGGCATCGGTGCATTCTTCATAACCGCGAAGAGTACAGAGGATGCGTCCCTTTCCATGAGAAAAATCCGCAAGCTCAAGACCGTAATGCTGGATCTTCGAAACAGGCGCAAAGCCTGTCACCGTTGACAGCTCACCGTCGGTTTCGGGAGGATTCATTGAGGCACCAAAGCGTTGCATATCGGTCATGACCCTTCCCACAAGTCCGTCCGGGACGGTTATCTCATAGTTATAAAAAGGTTCAAGAAGCACACTTTTTGCACGCCGCAGTCCGTGTCTTACCGCACGATATGTCGCCTCTCGGAAATCTCCTCCCTCGGTGTGCTTTTTGTGAGCCCTGCCTGCTACAAGAGTTATCTTCATATCGGTTATCGGTGAGCCTGTCAGCACTCCTACATGGGTCTTTTCTTCAAGATGTGTAAGAATCAGTCTTTGCCATGAACGCAAAAGCTCATCGGTGGAACAGTCCGAGCAGAACGAAAGTCCCGTTCCTCTCTCGGCGGGTTCAAGAATCAGATGCACCTCGGCGTAATGACGCAAGGGCTCGTAATGCCCCACCCCCTCAACGGTATCGGCAATCGTCTCTCGGTAGACAACACTTCCCGCATCAAACGAAACCGCCATTCCGAGACGTGAAGAGATCAGATTCCTGATTATTTCAAGCTGTATCTGCCCCATAAGAAGAAGCTTGATTTCGGAAAGTCTTCTGTCAAAAGAAAGTCTAAGGGTCGGTTCCTCCTCCTCAAGAATCCGAAGCTTTGCGAAAGCTGTCACGGGATCGGTCTTTTCGGGAAGAATAACACGATAGTTGAAAACAGGTTCAAGCACAGGGACAAAAATTTCCTTTTCAAAGCCGAGAACATCACCGGCCGCCGCCTTTGAAAGTCCTGTCACTGCGCATACGGTGCCGGCAGGCGCTTCTGTGACAGATTCAAATTTTGCACCCGAATACATTCTGATGCCGTCTATCTTTTCACTCCATTCCTCACCCGAGGAGGTAACTCCCGAAAGGCTGTCGCGCACACAGAGCTTTCCGCCGGTGATCTTCATATGCACAAGGCGTTTTCCGTTTTCGTCTCTTGAAATCTTATAAATTCTCGCACCGAAAGCTTCGTTTCGGCAAGGTTCGATCATGTGTTTTTCTATTCCCGAAAGAAGTGTGTCAGCTCCCTGATTTTTCAGCGCCGAGCCGAAATAACAGGGAAAAAGCTTTGCCGACGAGATCGCCTGCGAGATATCCTCCTCTGAAAGCTCACCCGTCCCAAGATATTTATCCATCAGACTTTCGTCGCACATCGACACCTCTTCAAGATCCGAAAGCCTGTCCCCTTCGATACAGGAGGAGGAAAGTCTTTTCTTTATCCCTTTCATCAAGGTCTCGCGGTCGGATGACGGCACATCCATTTTGTTGACAAAAATAAATGTGGGTATCGAATGTTTGGAAAGAAGTCTCCAAAGCGTTTCGGTGTGACTCTGTACTCCGTCGGTGCCGCTGATCACAAGGATGGCGGCATCAAGCACACAAAGAGTGCGTTCGGTCTCGGAGGAAAAATCCACATGCCCCGGAGTATCAAGGAGCGTAAACTCAAAATTTTCTCCGTGAAGCATTGCCTGCTTTGAAAAAATGGTAATACCGCGGGCGCGTTCGAGCTCATGGGTATCAAGAAAAGTGTCGGCATGATCAACTCTACCGAATTTGCGTATGTTTCCGGTGGTATAAAGAAGCGCCTCTGAAAGAGTTGTCTTTCCCGAGTCAACGTGCGCAAGTATTCCCAAAGTAAGTTTTTTCATGTTTTCCCCCTTTCTTTGATATTACTGTCTTATTATAACAGATATTTCTACGATACTCAACACCAAAAACAAAAATAACGGAAGTTGTCATGTTAATTTTCTTGACAACAAACATCTTTCAATATATAATTTAGAAAACAATGATTTCTTACGGAACCGCAAACTGCAAAATGAACATATAAAAAGGAGAGCTATTATGAGCATCTATTATGTATCTGCACAGGGATGTGACACAAACGACGGTCTCTCGCCCGAGAGCGCATGGCAGACCATCGAAAAGGTACAGAAAACCATCGTCGGAGGTGACATGGTTCGCTTCCGCTGCGGCGACACCTTCTATGGCAACATACAAAGTCCCTCAAGCCCCGACGAGGATCATCCCACCACCTTCACAAGCTACGGCGATGGCGAAAAGCCTACCATTTCCCAGTATAAGATGCCTGTTCACGGCGCGTGGGAAAGACACATTGACGGTGTATGGAAGCTTGATCTTACCGATAATACAAGGTTTACGGGCAACACCAAGGACATCGACACAAATGTCGGATTCATGAAGGTGGACGGCGAATATAAGTTCCGCAAAAGATTCCACCTTGCCGACCTTGTATACCCCTGGGATTTCTATTGCGACGATCAGTATGTTTATGTTCTTTCAAACAAGCGCCCCGATGAGATCACAGACGATGTGAAGATCGCCTGCAACATCCGCTGCATAAATATGTGCTACAATCTCAAGGTCGAAAATATCATTTGCCGCGGCGCAGGTGCTCACGGTATTTCGGGCACAGGTGTCAACTGTCATATCAATAATTGTGAGTTTCATGAGCTCGGCGGATCGCGTCTTGGCGGAATCGAACGCCGTGGCAGATTCAATACCACCCGCTATGGCAATGGTGTTGAATTCTGGTCAAACTCCTCGAACGGCTCGGTCGAAAACTGCAGATTCTCCGAGATCTATGATGTGGCCATCACCATTCAGGGCGGAAATGTAAAAAGAAACTGGGATAATATGATCTTCCGCAACAATGTTATCTGGAACTGCACCCAGGGCTTTGAAATCTGGGCAACCACAGAACTTGAAGAACCGGTCGGAATCACCAACAGCTATTTTGAAAATAATGTCGTCATCGACTGCGGTTATTGCTGGGGCTATGAAGCCCGTCCGAACAAGGGTTGTTCATCTCATCTCATGATATACAATGTCAAAGTACCTTATTGCGACATCACCATTCGCAACAATGTTTTCTCGCGTGCTCAGACCTCTTTCATGTATAAGAGCGGAAAGGTGGACTCTTTCCCCAAGGATTGCAAGATCTATGATAATGTCATCGTCCGTCACGAGGAACAGGAGCTTGGCAACCGCGCTTCCTGCACATATGAGGAAAATATGGTCTTTGAAGAAATGATCCTTTCTCAAAACCAGGTGTTCAACACTCCCAAATACAGAAACGAAGACTGAAAATGACCGAATTTTCAAGAAGCAGACTTGTACTCGGCGACAGCATCGAAAAACTATATCACGCTCATGTTGCCGTTTTCGGCATCGGAGGAGTGGGCTCATATGTGGTCGAAGCTCTGGCGCGCACGGGAGTCGGAAAGCTTTCGCTTGTTGACGCTGATACCGTCAGCATATCGAATATCAACCGACAGCTTGTGGCGCTTCATTCGACAGTCGGAAAGCTCAAGACTTCAGTGGCAAAAGAGAGAATCGCCGACATAAATCCGAATGCGCAGGTTTTCGAATATCCGATATTCTTCACGGCAGAAAATGCAAAAGAGATCGATTTTTCGCAGTTCGACTATGTGGTCGATGCCATTGACACCGTTTCGTCAAAGATTCTTCTTGCACAGATATGCGCTGAAAAGAATATCCCAATCATAAGCTCGATGGGCACGGGAAATAAGCTTGACCCGACCATGTTTGAAATATGCGATATTTCAAAAACAAGTGTCTGTCCCCTTGCACGAGTGATGCGCCGCGAGCTTAAAGCGCGCGGCATCAAAAAGCTGAAGGTGCTTTATTCAAAGGAAGAACCGATTACTCCGCAATATGATGAAAACAGCGAAGAAAAGGGAAGCTTGGGAAGAAAAGCGCCCGGAAGCGTCTCTTTCGTTCCCTCTTGTGCAGGCCTTATCATCGCAGGAGAGGTCATCAAAGATCTTTGCAAAGAATAGCCCTTTTTCTCTTGACATCAGACTGTTTTTGTGATAAAATACAAGGGCTGTGAAATCCACAGCCCCAAATTCACGCTGGTGTGGCGCAGGGGTAGCGCAACTGATTCGTAATTAGCATACGGATTTTACAACTAAATGGCAATGCTGGTGTGGCGCAGGGGTAGCGCAATTGATTCGTAATTAACTTGCGAATCATACAACTAAATAGCAATGCTGGTATGGCTCAGTGGTAGAGCAGCGCATTCGTAATGCGCAGGCCGTGGGTTCAAATCCCACTACCAGCTCCAGACCCTTATAACAAGCCTCTTTTCGTGGTTTTTACAATCGCGGAAAGGGGTTTGTTTTTTATGTAATCAATAGGTCTGTAATTTTTTGATTTTCAGCAAGACGAGAAAAAATATTTTTGGTTATTTTTTTCGTGATTAGCTGACTCTGGAACTGCCCCATATTATACTAAATAAACTCAATACAATATTGAGTATAATATGAGTTTCGCAGAAATCGTGTAATCAATGGCATCTATCAAAAATAATCGGTAATTTTTGACCGCTAACTATTTACTTTTGCGAAAAAATATGTTACAATACGAGTACAAGCAAAAAATAATCTCTGCGCAGAGGTGATGCTGATTATAGATATTTTGATAAAGGAGATTAAATTGTTATGAAGAGAAAAATTAAGAATATAGAGAAAAGTGGCGTTTCGATTATAAACGCATTCGATAATTTTATTACATCAAAGATTGCCGAAGGTCGCAGAGATGCTACCATTCGTTCCTACAAAGGCTCAATTAAGGACTTCTTGAAGTTCTGCGACGATAAAGCCTATACAGATATTTCCGAGATAGACAAAGACCTCGTTGAAAAATACAAACTTCATCTTTTGGATATGGAGATAGCCGTTGAAACACGCAACACTTATTTGAGGACATTAAAAGCCTTTACTTCCTATCTGTTTGAGGAAGAAAACCTTGTCCCTTTCAAAATCAAACTCTTTCAAGCCCCCGCTAAAGGCGAGGTTACGGTGTATTCCGATGAAGAAATAAAGCAACTCTTGAATTGCCGATACAAAACCTCTAAAACATTCAGCGAGGTAAGGGACTATTATATGATGATTACATTTTTGCTCACTGGCATAAGACGAAGCACACTTGTCAATATGCTGATTGAAGATGTTAGGTTTGAAGAAAACCTCTTGATTCTCCGACACATCAAGAGAAACAATGTGTTCAAGATTCAGCAAATCCCCCTCAACTCCGATTTGAAAGTCGCTTTGAGAAGATATTTGAAAATGACACGGCTGAAAGAGGAAGGCTATGAGTACCTTTCCCCAATGTTGAGGGGAATATGCTACACCCCGACACAGTTTCCAAAAATATGTATGAACTCTGTAATGTGGCAGGGGTCAAGCCGAGAGCGTGTCATGAGTTTAGACGAACATTCGCAACCAAAACATACGGCACTCTTGAAGATACCGAGAAAACAAGAAAACTAATGCTGATTAGTGATGTCCGTGTGTTAAGGCGATATATAAACGAAGATATGGGTATGCTTCAAGAAAGTGCCGAAAAACTCAACTTCGTAACCCAAATCCAAACACCTCGCCCCCTGCGTGGCAACATAAGAAAAGGAGCATAAACAATGGATAAGACCAAGATACAAGAGAACAGAGAGCGATTAAACGCTCTTTGCTCCCCGAAAACAGCCGAGCAATTCCGAGAGAAGAACAAAAGCCTTGTATATTCTCAATCCGCAACTTGTCGGGATAGCGTTTATAACGCTGCCGACAAAGACTTTTTGGAGTATCGCAAAAAGGAACTCGGTCTAACCAATAGCGATATACTTATGATTTTCAACAACCTCTTGGGGCGTGTCATCACAGATGCGACACTCCGCCGTAAGATGTCGGGTAAGTCGGATTTCACCGCAAGTGAGATTATGGCGTTAGCCTTGATTTTGGATATGACCCCGAACGATGTTTTAGAGTGTTTCCACCTCTTTCCCGATATGTAAAAAGAAAATGGCGTTCTGTGTGATAGCAGAACGCCATTAGTCAATTTCTCTCCAACTGTTTGAGGAACAAGGGCATTTCGTTTCCCTCTTTATCGTAAAGCCTTACTCGGCTGACAAAGTTCTTTCTTTCCTCAATATCGGTTATCTGTCGGGCGATTGCTAAAATCACCTTAATAACCATATATTCGTATTTGTTAAAGCCATATTTGTTCTTTCTCATTGTATTTTCCCCCTTGATTAAAATGGTAATTCTTCCGCTTTGTCGCAATCGCCCGAGCCAAAAGTGATGTTTGCCAATCCTCTTTCGATTTCTTCCTCTGGCACAAGGTTTTTCATTGAGTCGAAATAATGATTGATTGCCCCATTGACAAACTCATCTGTCTTTTTTGCCTTTTCTTCCTCATTGATGAGTTTAGGCACTACGTTCGGGAGTGTGGCACATATAGTTTTGTTCAAATCCGAATCAACTTTATAAATCTTGATTTCGTCTTTCTCAACCTCAACATAAAGCGACATTCTTCGGTATAACTGCCTTTTGGCATCGTGTGTGTCATCGGGATACCACTTATTCAAAGTCTTATAACTCGTTATAACGATGAGTTTTCCAACAAACACCTTATTGTTGTATCTGCTCTTCATACTTGATGCGGTGTGAGGGTCAAGGATTTTCAAAAGGTCTTGAAACTTGAAATCTTCATCACGCAAGTCATCAAGGATAAGAACATCTTGGTCGCAGTAGTCTTGTAAAGGGTCATTTGAAGACGAGGAAACGCAAATGCCGTTATATCCATTCCCAAACGATTTGGCAAAGGTTGTCTTGCCGTTGCCTGCTGCTCCCGTCACGAAAATGACATCAATGTTTCTGTTCGGGTTAGTAAGCAGTTTAATGTCTCGGTACTTAAAGGCGTTTTCAATCTTCGCTCGGTGTTTGCTATAAAGTTCTACGCTGATATGGTCAAACATATTAAAACGCCTGATTTCGTTTTCGGCTATGCCTTCCAAAATGTCAGCAAGTTCGGATTCTTCGTTGAGTTTTTCCAATTTCTTGTTGTTCAAGAAAAGGTATTCAAGTTGGTCTTGTGTAAAATTGCTGATAACCTCGTCTTTGCTATACTGTGCCTTTTCGGGATTGTTCTTATGTATGAGGTATTGAACACACGCATTAGCCGACCTTGACTTTTCAATGTCCCCATAAGGAAAAGCCTCTTTTAGATAGGGGAAATGAACAGGGGTATTGAACTTAAAGTAAATGTGATAGTGTGTCGGAACTGCTCCATCGGGCGATTGGTCTTTGTCATGGCAGATGTAAGCGTATTTGGTATTGGTGTATCTGTCGCAAAAGCCCTCCACCATTGCCTTGATTTGCTCTTTGGTGTATTCCACTAAGCCGTCCTTTGTGTTGTTCGATGCTGAGATTCTTATAAAAGCACTTCTCATTGTGCGAGTTTTACTCATATTGAGTCCTCCTTATTTTTAGTATTTTTATGATTTTGCTACATTGTGCTACATCGTGGCAGGAATGATAACTGCCACGATGTAGCCTTAAAGTAGTTGATATAATGTGAGAAAATAGTGTTTGCTACATATATATTATTCATATTTTTTTGAAAAAATAAAGAGGAAAGGTGTTCGAGCAAAAATATAAGGCTACCGAAAGAGAGGTTTCGATAGCCCTACCATTTAATTTCCGCCCACTTTTATTACCCATTCGGGCTTACTATATTCTATGTAATAACAAGCAAAATATAATTATGCTATGTTCAAATAACTGTAATACACAACGCTGATGCGGTTGTGTCCAAGGTTTTGAGACACTTCCGCAAGGGTATCACGCTCAAACCCCTTGATTATCTCGGCTCTGCCGTGTGTGGCTCTCTCAAAGTTGCGTTCGTCTATAAAATGCTCTCTCATATTGGCGTAGTAGTCAAAACCGCTCTCCTTTGCGTTGATAAGGTCTGTATATAATCGCTCGGCGTACTCCCTGCGTTCATAGTGCGGATTGGCGTTTGAGTCGGGGGCTTTCAAAAATGGCTGATGCTCTCCGTTTTGTACTATGGCACTATTGACAATCTCGGTTATACGCTCTCTGTCTTGCTCAATAATAACCGCCATTCTCTCACGGCCACCCTTTTCAATGAGATGTACCCCGACACACAGACCGTCTTTATCTCTTAAAAAGTCGCTCGGCGTTATTCGGTCTATGCTCTCCCTACGCATACCGCAGGCACGAACAAAAGAAAGTGCCTCTCGGTTGCGTTCTGCTCCGCTCGTATCTCTTACCGCAAGACCTCTGTTGTTTGACACATCGTGATAACTGCGTTGTGGTAGTCCGAAGTCTCGAACTGTGTAGCGTGTGTCGAGTATTTTGTTGATAGCCGACAAATCCTTGCTATGCGTAAAAGCAGACAAGTCCTTACGCTCGGACATAAACCCTGCTATGTGTGTTCGGTCAATATCCCCGATATTCCTCACGCCCTGCTCCTTGAGGTATTCTCCAAGTTGCTTTGCTACCGCTCGGTATGTCGAGGCGGTCTGTACCGAGTGAATGCCCTCAACACGATTTGAGTTTGTCGGGTCATCTTTGACTTTCTTCTCACCGATGCGGAGCAAATCGTCAATGCGTTTGTTCAACTGCATAGTGATATTACCGCTCTTTCTTCCCATAGTCGCACCCCCTTTGTGTTTTGATAGTTAAGACTATAACCACTTTTTTATCCCAAGAGGGACGAGGACAAAGGGTATAACCCCATTTTGTGAAACGCTCGAATGAGAGCGTTTTTCCATTTCCGTATGAAGAAGCGACACTTCGTGCCGTTTCTTCATACTCATTTTGGTAGAAAGTAGAGTTTGACAAATAAGCCTCATAACCTTATTGTCAAACCGACCTTTCCGCTTTGTTTTTCTTTCCGACCATCTTTTTTCCTGCCTTTCTATATTCTTTCCATTTGGATTTGTTTGTTATATTTTACTGTCGATTGCTCCCGAAATATAACAAGAGCGGAGGATTTTCCTCCGCTCTCATCTGTTCGACAAATTGGAATTTGTCAAACCCAAATAAGCTGTTTTTCGCTTCCTAAAACACGCATACTTTCTTAACATCGACAAATTTATGAAATCATAAAACGAATGGCACACTGATAATCATATATTTTCTAAATTTTACTTTCCGAAAACAAAATCCTTTAATATAACGATATATTTCTCGAACAGTATTATATTTTTTTCTGAACAACGCTTTACAATCATCATAAATGGCTTTTCAATAACATGTTGTCTTAATAAATCAACAAATGAACAGACAACATATACAATAACAACTACCATAATAGAATATGGAATCAACAACAAACTCTCTTGATATTGCGCATTTTTAAACAATTCTATCCACAGAAATTTTCGAATAATTCTATTATCATGAATTAAATATACTCCAAATGTTGCGGAGGCTACAGTATTTATCCACTTATGGTAATTCACTTTTAAGTTTGCAAAAAACATAAATAAGCTCAAAGATATTAACAATGTTGTTATTTTTTCTTGTCCGTAAAAATATGTAGCATGTGACGCAAAAACTTCCCATTTATTTCCCAACATGGTAAATACAACACTCGAAGTATAGGTTAAAAATGAACAAATAAGCCAAAAAATAAAATAATGCTTAGTAGAAAACTTAGTATTCAAACCATATAATCTAATATATCCTGAAATTGAATAAAGTGTTACAAACCATAGTAGCGAATTGCTTTGATATGATGATGTTGTAAAAGTGGGTATTACTGACCAGCATATAATAAGAACCAAGAGAAACTTCTGATACAAAGACTTATCTATACTATGTAATAATTTATTTAAAAACGGATGCATTAAATATAAAACAAAATAAGCACTTGCAAACCACCATTGTGAAAAAGTTATAGGGAAGAAAGCTTTTACAAAGGTTTTTACCCCAAAATCACTAACGCCTATCAACCCACTCCCCAAAAATATTACTACCGAATAGAAAAATACTTGTCCGACAAATTTTATAATTCTATTAGTGTTAAAAACTATTTCATCATTGGAAATAAGATAATATCCAGAAATAATAACAAATACATCTACACCTATTTTTCCACCCATAATGATGAGATTATACCAAAAATGAGTTATTGAAATAGACGCTCCAAATGTAAATCCTCCATGAATAGCAAAATGATGAAACACTATCATTATCATTGCAATAATTCTAAGTAATTCTATGGAAGAATTACGAACCCTTATTTGCTGCTTTTTTAACATATAAAATATCACCCTCATATCGTCTTATATTACTTTGACCTTGCTCATGTAGCTTTCACTTTTCGCCAAATTCAAAATTTATCGAACTGTTTAAAAATTTCTTTTAACTAATTATAGCACAAAAATGTGAATATTTCAATCTGCCTTGAAATGTTCATAATCTTATGATACAATAAAAACGTAATCAGTAGCACCTAATAGCAAGATTTTCGTTCAACAATTACCGATTCGGTCAATGCTGACCGATAAAAAGGTTGTAAAGACCAATATTAAGAGTGTCAAAGGGGCTATTTAGACCTGTTGATTCGTAATCGAAAGGTCACGTGTTCAAGTCACGCCACCAGCTCCAAAAAAGCCGTTCAGATTGCTCTGAACGGCTTTTTGTTGCCCATTTTTCGTTGCCATTTTGGGCAACAAGATTAATTATATGTTTTTTTAACTACATTGTATTCCGAATCCCAAGCTTCGTTTAATTTTTCTACTAACTCTTTATACAAGTCATACAAACCACTTTTTTCAAAGTCGTTTTCAAACCATATGCACTCAATATGAATTGCGTCATATATTGGGTGGAAAAAGTTAAAGTGCATATCTTGTGAGTACTTATCTGTAAGTACAGGTATAATATTTCTGTTTTAAGTGATGGTAGGTATATGGTTCAGATCAATCTTGGAAAAGGACCTGATGGTAAAAGAAAGCGTGATAGCAAGAGCTTTAAAACAAAGCCTGACGCTGAACGCTATCTTGCACAGAGATTAAGTGAGCTTAACGGTGTGGTTCAGCAGCAAGTGTCTACGGCACCAGATAATACAATATCAGATGCAGAAAGTGCAAATTACACAGATCAAACCTTTGAAGAATATACAACAACAATACTGAATCGTGGTATCGGGAAAGCGGTTTCAAGAACTATTGATGGTTATCGTGTGTCCGTAGTTCCTGTTTTACAGTACATAGGTAATATAAAAATGGTAGATATTGATCGTGATAGACTTATCAATACGTTTAATAAACTCTCATATAAATACGGAAAAGTATCGTTGAAAAAGGCTTTTAATACAACTAAAATGATTATGGAGGATGCATACTACGACGGTAAAATACCTAAAAATCCATTTGTAAGATTGAAAGCACCAGAAAGCAAAGTAGAAATAGAATATTATAGAGACGCATATACAGATGAAGAGATTGCTTTGATTTTTGAAAAAGCAAAAGAATATTGTAATAAAATGCTTTATCCAATGCTGACCGTTTTAGAATCTACCTGAATGCGTCCGGGAGAAATGCGAGCTTTGGAATGGACCAACATTGACCTTGAGAGAAAAACAGCATTTATAAAACACGCTGTTATAGCAAGATTTGAAACAATCAAAGATTTAAGAAAAAAGCCAAAATGCTATGAAGTAATAGGTCCTACAAAAAGTGCATCCGGCGTCAGAGTGGTAAAACTATCAAATTTAGCGGTTCAAGCTTTGATTGATTGGCGTAAAGAACTTGATAAAATGCCACCTGTTATGAAAAACAGTAAATATGTATTCCCAAGCCAAGAGGGGTCTTTCAGGACAGAGAGTTCTAATAAATGTTTGGTTCAACGCTTTGTCAAAAAAGCAGGACTACAAGATATGCATTTCATGTTGTATCGTTTTAGACATACGCTATGTACCAGAATGTTCTTAGCAGGGTTATCAATAAACGTGGTGCAGCAGATGCTTGGAGACAGTACTTCAAATGTCGTAACCAAAATATACAATCACATGACGCAGGAGCAATCGCTTGAAGCTTGTGGTGATTACTACGCACAGAGAGATTTGAAGGACAAGGAATTACATAGTTAATACTTATAACACAAAAGTCAATGCTTTTAATTTAACATAATGGGCATTGACTTTTACTATTATTTTTGATATAATTTTCGGCAGAGAAAATGCTCGATGGCAAGTAACGTAATTTTTGCCAAAAAGCAGTTGGTTTGGAGCAAAAAGTTGGGCAACGAATGGCATCGTGGCATCAGAAAAAAATTGCCAAAAGCCTTGATTTACAAGGCTTTGTAAGATGTCGTACGGCTTTCGTAATCAGTAGGCCGAGAGTTCAAATCTCTCCACCAGCTCCAACAAAAAATGCACAGCTTCATGCTGTGCGTTTTTTGTTATATGTGGAGATTTGAACTCCAAGGGGGCTTTTTGCGTTAAGAAAACAGCCTCAATGGCTGTTTTTAGCAAAAAGGTGCGAGTATCTTTGATACGAGCAGGGCGGATGCGGAACACGGAGTGTTACGCAGACACATCTCTCCACCAGCTCCAACAAAAATGACATGGCTTTTTGCCATGTCATTTTTGCTATTTGTGGAGATTTGAACTTTTGTCTAATACTACTGAATACAACAAGGGCGAAAAAATTCTCCGCTATCATATATTCATCATATCAAAAGTTATCTCTCCATTAACCAATGTGTTTCTGTTTCGTCATATTTCTTAAACCCTACTCTCTGATAAAGATTTCTTGCAGGATTTTCTTTGTATGTTTTTAAGTATATTCTCACATTTTTATTTTCTTCCAAAACATTTGTAAGTATTTGCGTTCCTATTCCCATTCCTTGATACTCAGGCAATATCGCAAACATACCAATGCGTGCGTCACCCATTTCATCATAATAGAAAGTAAATAAACCTATATCTTTTCCTTCATATTGAATGATACTCATATCTGTCAAGTGGTCAGACATTTCTTTCTGTGTTAATTCAATCTGTTTGTTCTCATTCCAACCATATATTTTTTCAATATACCATTTAAAACATTTTTCCTTCAGCTCATAGATAAAATGAATGTCTGTATCTTCACATTTTCTGAAAACATATTTCATACTTGTTCTCCTCGTCGGATTCATGCTTTACGAACAGTTAATCAACCTCTTTTCACTTGATCGCCTTCAGACCATCATACATTTCGTTAAAGCTTTTCCCTTTTGAACATCTACCGTAGGATATGGTCTTATTCTCACCAAATTCCAACAAGAAGCATTTTGAAAGTTCCGAAACAGTCATTTCCAGGCTCTCAAAAAACTGTTGGTAGGCAAAATCGTATCCTTTTGTTCCTTCCTCGAAATTGCTGATGATAAGAGACTCACACACCTGGTCTAACGGATACATTTTTATATGCATCAATTCGTGCAAGATTACTCCCTCGATATTTTCCTGCTTCGGATTTACCACATTCAGCATCAAAATCGCTGTTCTGTCGGTCGGATCGATTTTGAAATCTCCTGTTTTCTTCCACTCAGGGTCTTCAACAAGCTCCAGTTTCACATCCCATTGTGGTGTGATTCTTAATTTTTGGCACCATTTTTGAAACAATCTTTCAAGCTCTGTTTTCATGCTTTCCGGGTCTCCTTTTTCATTCGCTTTTTCCAATTTATTCAGTTATACCAAAAACACTAATATATTCATTGATCGCCGCAATATCTCTTGCCTGCAGAAATCTTTTTTGATTCGTTTCATGACTGATATCTTTAATCAAATGAATCATTTCGCTCAACGAACACCATTCTAAGGTTGTGCCAAGCTCCGCTTCTTCCTTTGTCAAATGTAAAACATTCTGCTTCGTTTTCGTATGTATCACAAAAAAATACGATAAAGATGTGATGTCAGCATGGAATCTGTTTTCGGAAACGACACCCAACGGTTTTATGTCATCACATACACAGCCTGTTTCTTCATACGCTTCTCTTGCTATTGCTGTTATTTCATCTTCTCCGTCTTCAATCCCGCCTCCCGGCAAAGAGTAAAGCCCGGATTTTTCTTCGTACATTACCGCATATTTTCCGTCTTCATTTATCAAAACAGCTCTTGCTTTTTTCCTTGGTTCTTTATTGCTTAACCCATCGGTTCCAAGCACGTTCTTGTCTGTCAGTTCAGCAATGATTTTCCAATCAATAACCATGGTGTCCTCTCTCTTTTTGCTTGTCCAAAAAGCTTTTCCGTGTGCTATTCAGCTAAATTCGCCTGGCGGCGAGCTATATTTGCGCTTTGCGCAAGCTAAATTGATCTGCGATCAGCTAAATTTGTGCTTCGCGCAAGCTGTCTTCACGCCTCCTGGGTCAGCTTTTTGAGTCTTCTGTTGACGCAGGATTTTGTCACAGGCGGGTCATGGAGCTCGGCAAGCTGCGAAAGGGAGGCTTCGGGATTTTCGATGCGCAGACGTGCAGTTTCGAGAAGCTCGTCCGAAAGTTCTTTGTCGGCGCCGCTTTCAAAAAGCTTATTTATCGCCTCGATCTGCTTTGAGGCGCTTTGTATCTGCTTTGTCATATTCGCCATCTCGCAATTGTTCAGGCGATTGAGATTGTTGCGGATGTCCTTGGCAATAAGGGTATTATTGTATTCAAAATTTTCTTTTGTCGCACCGATAAGGCCGAGAAAATCCACGATCTTCTCGCTTTCTTTATAATATATGACATAGTGTGAGCTTCGCTTTGTATATTTTGCCTCGAAGGACATTCCCTTGAGGAAAAACAAAAGCTCGCGCGACAGATTGAAATATGATACATTAAATTCAAGATGATAGCTTTTTCTCGGAGAGCTGACATTTCCGCACGAAAGAAAAACGCCCTTGATAAATTCCGTTCTGCAATTCTCGCACGCGAACACCTCTGAAAGAATAGTGTAGGTCGAGGTCAGCTCCTTTTTGTCATAGCCGAAATAGGAGAGTATCTTGTTGCAGATTTCACCGTCTTTTACTGCGATCTTGCCTTGGTTCGAAAGGCTTTCGCGGTAGGGCGAAACATCCACCCCCACAAGCGACTTCATAAGTCCCGCCGCATGGTCAAGTATATGCTCGTTTTCTCCCACAAGTCTGATCTCACCCGCGCCAAAGACTTGTCCGAAAAGAAGCATACCCAAAAGATGTGCCTTCTTGCAACATTTTTTTGTCGGCTTTGCCGCAAGCACGGCGTTTTTCGTGTTCTGATTAAAGGTGGAAGTATCGTTTGTGCTCATTTCAGCTTTTCCTCAATAATTTCTATTTCGGGGCAGAGTGTGACCCCAAATTTTTCATATACTTTTTCAGTAACTCGTGCCATCAGCTCGCGCACATCCTTTGATGTGGCACCACCGACATTGATGACAAAGCCCGCGTGCTTTTCGGATATCTGCGCTCCGCCGACGGTAAAACCTTTAAGACCGCAGTCCTCGATAAGCTTTCCCGCAAAATGTCCTTGCGGACGCTTGAAAGCCGAACCACAGGACGGAAATTCAAGCGGCTGTTTTTCGCGGCGGGCGGCCATGTTATTGCGGCAAACCGTTTCTATTTCCGCCTTGTCGCCTGCCTCAAGCTCAAAGCTTGCGCCGAGCACGATAAGAGCTTTGTTTTCCATAAAAATGCTGTGGCGGTATGAAAATCTGCACTCGTCACGGGAGAGCTCTTTTATCTCGCCGGCATCAGAATCATAAACGGTGACGCTTTTTATCACCTGTGCCATCTCTCCGCCGTAGGCACCCGCGTTCATGAAAACACCGCCCCCCACACTTCCCGGGATGCCGAAGGCAAATTCAAGTCCCGAAAGAGACTCTTTTGAAGCAAAGTTCGAAAGCGATGTCATCTGTGCGCCGCAGGATGCAAAAAGAATGGTGTCTGAAAGCTTTTTTATCTGCGAAAGCTTTGCTGTGAAGATGACGCAAAGATGGGATGCATCATCGGGGAAAAGCAGATTGCTGGCATTCCCGACGACCAGTACATTCTTTTCATTCTTCATTTTTTTTACCAACGCGCAAAGCTCATCACAGCTTTCGGGAAAGAATGCATATTTAGCCCTACCTCCCGTACGCATCGACGAAACCGAGGAAAGGTCGAAATTTTCTTTTATTATCTGTTCAAATAAGCGAAGATCCATAAAAATCCTCTCCTGTTGTTTTTATTAAGCCAAAAAGAGCTTTGAAAGTATTTCTTTTGCAAGGGTGGCATCGGCGTTGCCGTAGCATTTACCAAGACTTGCGTTGTTTTCATATCTCGGCAAAAGCTCTTTTATTTCTTTTTCCGAAAGGTGTACACCGCAGGTGATATCCTTTCTGGGAAGATTGTCTGTAACAAGAGCGCAAAGCTCATCCCTTGATATGCCGACAGATCCAAAAAAGCTTTCTGAGAGCTCTTTTGCGTTCACTGCATTATATTCAAGAAATTTGGGCAAATATGCTCCGCAGGCGTTTCCGTGGGCGACGCCATGGTTTTCGGTGAGAAAATAGCCGAATGCGTGTGGAAAAGCCGTTCCCGTGATGCTTATGGCAAGTCCGCCATAGATCGATGCGCAATAGAGCTTTTCGCGGTCGTCATATGAAAGCTCTTCTTCCGTCGCAGTCTTTCCGAGCATTTCACAAAGGATCTGAACCCCTCTTACGGCAAAACACCTCGACAGCTCGTTTGCAGTGCGGTTGAAATAGCTTTCGACGCAGTGGCAAAGCGCGTCGATGGCAGTAGATCTTGTGAAATCGCGCGAAAGAGAAAGGGTATATTTCGCATCTCCGAAAGAAAGGCGCGGGAAGGTTGTTATGGCGCGAAAGCTTTTTTTCATTCCCGAAGAATTGGTGATGACCGAAACGGGAGTGACCTCACTTCCCGTACCTGCCGTCGTTCCGACGCATACTATGGGAAGAGGCGTTTTTTCCCACACCGACGAGTACATTGTCTTTTCGTCCATGTTTTTGTCTGTGGCAAGCACAGCCACAGCTTTTGCGGCATCCAGCGGAGATCCACCGCCGATGCCGATGACAAACTCGGCGCCGAAATCTATCGCAAGAAGCGAAGCTTTTTTGCAGGAGAGATATGACGGATTCTGCTCGATACCGTCAAAAAGAGTCCATTCGATGCCGACAGCGCCTAAAGCTCTTGTCATATCGTCCAGTGCTCCGCAAAGTTTTGCAGATTTTTTGCCTGTTACGATAATACATTTTTTCCCGAATTCCAAAAGAAGTGCGGCATTTTTTGTGACACAATCGCTGCCTGTAACTATTCTTGTGGGTAAAACAAAGTTCATTTCCATAAAATTTTCTCCGTTTATGTATCTTTTCTCTTGAAAAAACAGTAATCTCATTGTACAATATCTATTATATACCATCTCTTTCAAAAAAACAATACCGCAAAAGGCGGATAAACGAAAAAAGGAGAAAAACCATGATCAAGAAGAACAGTTCATTCACAGCAGAGCTCCGCGAAAATATGCGCGGCGGCGACGGCGTTATCGAGGTTACAAATTTCATCACCGAAGAGGAGCTCAACAACAAAGGCAGACTTTTCGGAAAGCTTGTTATAAAACCGGGTTGCGGCATAGGCTATCATGTGCACGAGCATGACGCCGAGCTTTTCTATGTTATCAAGGGCAAGGCTGTCTATTCCGACAACGGTGAAGAAAAGACTCTTTGCGCAGGCGATCTTGCCATCTGTCCCTGCGGAACCGGTCATTCTGTCAAAAACGAAGGTACTGAAGATGTCGAGCTTGTTGCTCTCATCGTTTTTGAATGATCTGTCATCAATCTTGCACTATTCTTGCACTCATTTCAAAAAAACTTGAAAATAATTCAAAGACATTATATAATAACACTATAATTACAGATCAGGAGAACAATTTATGGCAACAGTAAAAGCATTCCCTGCATTGAGATTTACAGACAAGGCAGGCGACATTTCGAAAAACGTATGTCCCCCTTATGACATCATCTCTCCCGAACAGAGAGAAGAATACATCAAAACAAGCGAAAACAACATCATCCGTCTTGAGCTTCCGGTCGGAGAGTCCGCCTACGCCGATGCCGGTGCACTTTACAAAAAGCTTCGCACTGACGGAATTCTTGCCAACGACGATACCGCAGGTATCTAT
Source organism: Eubacteriales bacterium (assembly GCA_045532035.1). Taxonomy (GTDB): domain Bacteria; phylum Bacillota; class Clostridia; order Oscillospirales; family CAG-382; genus UMGS1052. The sequence goes on from JAZSFD010000026.1 coordinate 19,104, forward strand.
GTTTACGAAGAAGAATTTGAAGTTTACGGCGAAGTGAAGAAGATCAAAGGCATTTTTGCAAGAGTAAAGCTTTGCGAATTTTCCGAAAATGTCGTTCTTCCCCACGAGGAAACACTCTCCAAGGCAAAAACCGACCGTTTCAATCTCATGAGCGCAACTTTCTGTAACTTCAGCCCCATCTATTCGATGTACACCGATGCAGAAGGCAAGATATCCGGCAAAGTTGCTTCCCTTACAAGCGGCAAGGCTGATATCGAGTTCACCTGCGAGGACGGAGTCACCCAGCGTCTCTGGAAGATCGAAAAGGGAGACGACACCGATTTCATCGAAAAGGCTTTCGAAGACAAACAGCTCTTTATTGCCGACGGACATCACCGCTATGAGACCGCCCTTAACTTCAAAAAGAAGCTTCAGGAGGACGGCATTATCAAATGCTGCTGCCACGCGGGGAATTATGTCATGATGATGCTCATCGACATGGAAAACGAAGGTCTTGTGGTCTTCCCGACCCACAGAATGATAAAGGGACTTGAAAAATTTGACGAAGCCGAAGCACTTTCGAAGATCTCCGAGTTCTTTGATGTCTGCGAGATAGCCCGCGCAGACATTGACACAAAGCTTGCTGAAAATGTTGACAAGAAAGCATATGTTTTCTGCACAAAGAGCGGAAAATATTATCTTCTCACCCTCAAGGAGGGCGATGCTGCAAAGGCAGAGCTTGAAGCTTTGAACCCCGGAAAGTCGGAGGCCTACAAGGGACTTGATGTCACGGTTCTCCATTCGCTTATCCTCGAAAAGCTTTTCGGCATCGACAAGGAAAACATGGCAAATCAGATCAACCTCAAATATACAAGAGATACCGACGAAGCCTGCGACTGCGTAAAACAGGATGAATTCAACTGCGCTTTCATCCTCAATGCCACAAAGGTGCACGAGATCAAGGATGTCGCTCTTGCCGGCGAAAAAATGCCTCAGAAATCCACATATTTCTATCCGAAGCTCATCACGGGACTTGTCATGAACGAGCTTGTTCCCTATGACGAGATCTGAAAAAGGAGGAAAAATCAATGTATACATCCGTAAGCTCTTATTCTTTTTCACAGTATCTCAGAGATAAAAGAATGAACCTTTTTGACTGCGTTGAAAAGGCGGCACAGATGGGCTTTTCCGCCATCGAATTCATTGATCTTCCCACCGACGAGGGAATGACCGAGGAGGAATATGCCGCAAAGCTTGCCGCAAAGGCTGCGGAATGCGGTATCAAAATCTCGGCATATACCATCGGTGCCTGCCTCATCAAGGACACAGAGGAGGAAACAAGAGCCGAGATCGAAAGAGTTAAGAAAAAGGTTGATATTGCAAAGCTCCTCGGAGCTCCCGTAATGCGCCACGACGCATATTTTGCCCAGAACAAATACCGCAGCTTTGATCTTTCTCTCCCCGAGCTTGCGGCAAACATCCGCGAGATCGCCGAATACGGCAAATCGGTCGGTGTCAAAACCATGATCGAAAATCACGGTCTTATCTGTCAGAACAGCGAAAGGGTCGAACGCATTTTCAATACCGTGAACCATGAAAACTTTGGTCTTTTGGTGGACATGGGCAACTTCATGTGTGCTGATGACATTCCGTATCTTGCGGTGTCACGCCTTGCTCCTTATGCTTTCCATGTTCATGCCAAGGATTTTTCAAACTACGGCTATCACAAAACACCTCTTGCGCCTTACATCACCTCCCGAGGCGGTGCAAAGCTTGTTGCGAATGTTTGCGGCATGGGTGATGTTGATGTTGAACGCTGTCTTGCAATCCTCAAGAAAGCAGGCTACGACGGCTGCGTCACCATCGAATATGAAGGCTCGATGGACTGTATCGCAGGCATCGAAATGGGACTTGCAAACCTCAACGAGGCTATAAAAAGAATAAGCTGATTATTTATTTGAATACAAAAGCAGGCATCTGTGCTGATGCCTGCTTTTAATTTTTATCTGTCTTTTTTAATATATTGCAAAGGTGTCATGCCGGTTTCTCTCTTGAAGCAATACAAAAAATACTCTGTGCTCGAATAAGACAGTCTTCTTGCTGTCTCCTCAACGCTGTAACCCTGGTCAAGAAGCTCGGCGGCGCGTCTTGCTTTGAGCCTGCTGAAATATGCCATGATGCCGCAATCGGAATTCTTCGCAAAGATCTTTTTCATAAGGCTTACGCTCATGTTGCACTCTTGCGACAGCTGTGAAAGAGTCAGCTTTTTTTCGTAATTCTTGTTTATTGTTTCAACTGTCTCCATGTATCTCGGATCGTTCTGTTTTTCCTTCTCGGTTTCCGCCGAAATCATAAGATCGCAAAGCAGACCCTCGAAGATACTGATGCCTTTCTGCAGATTCTTCTCGCTGCCGTAGCCGCTGTAATATTTAGACAGCGCCTGTGCCGCAGTTTTGAAAAGACTGATCTGCGACGGAAGCAGATGGAAGATCTTATCAGCAAAAAAATCCGCATTTTCTCCCACAATTTCAAAGGACACCACCATGAATTCAAGCTCACAGTCTCCGTGCTGGCAGGTTTTATGGTATTCCATCGGCTTGTGCGCCACCAGCATACCTTCGGTCAGAAAATGTTCTTTGTCGCCCAGGATCTCCCGCGCACAACCCTTCACCACAAAAGTAAATTCCCAAAAATCATGCTTGTCGCCGGCAGAACTGTAACCCACCGGGCGTATCTTGTCGCAGGCATAGAGAAAGGTTTTGATCTCGATATATTTTTTGGGTTTTATGATCCGCAAACGCCAGGGGATGTCTTTCAGAAATCGCTCGATCTCTTCGGGATTCGAGCTATCATCGGGATGATATGCGACGCGCTGGCTATTTCGCTTGTCATAAATCATGTTTTTCCACCTTTCGTGTCCGATTTCTTGCTAAAAATAACTTATTAGGACTTGAAAATATAAATCGGACATGATATGCTATAATTAGTATATCATTATCCTTTATTAAAATCAATAGGAGGAAAAAAGATATGAAAAAAATTTTGTCTCTTGCAATTTCACTCTTTATGCTGCTGCCCATGGCGGTGGTATATCCGATGCCCGCAAGCGCCTCGGCAAATGCCGTATATGTCAGCACAGACGGTGCGATCGACGGTTTTGACGGCACGGTTTATACCACGATAGACTCTGCTCTTTCTGCTCTTTCCGAGGGCGACGGAACAGTCTATCTTGAGGGTATTGCAACTCTTCCGGTAACTCCCAATCTTTCAAAACACGCGGGAAAGACGTTGACCTTCGCCGGCTATAACAACACGGCATCAGGCAATGTCATTCAGTTCAAGAACGCCACGAAATCGTTTGTCCCCACGGGTGGAGCAAATATCGTTTTTGACAACATCACAGTCAAACACGAAGACGGTACAACCACAGAAGACTGGGTCTTCCCGTCGACCGGAAGCATCACTTTCGGCGAAAACTGCCTTTATGAAGACGGTTACAGAGCCGACAGAAATCAGTATCTTAAAATGTATATCGGCTCGTATCATGCAAAGAATGGCGGCACGATCAACTTCAACGGTGCAAAGGTGGAATATGCCGAGGTCGGCTCGATTGCAGGATATATCGGCGGCACAACCTCAAACTTCACAACCGCGGGTGATGTGACATACAACTTCAACGCAGGAGTTTTCAAAGGCGGCATCTATGGCTGTATGCGAAACAGTACCACAGGCTTTGCCACTCTCAACGGCGATGTTTATTACAACTTCAACGGTGCTGATCTTTCGACCAACACCACCTTTGCAACAGGAACCTTCAGAGCGGCGTTATCAACGGAAACATCATTTTCACCTTCAACGGCGGCAAAATGAACAGAACTCTTACCATGGGTTCATCCGGCACCATCACCGATTCCTATACAGCTTTCGGAAATATGGCAGCCATCATCAACGCCGACAGTATCCTTGAGGGCGGTCAGACTTTCACCCTCAAGATCGCCGCCGGAAAGCTTCCCACAAGCTGCGGCAAGCTTTTTGTTATCATAAATAACGCAGAAGATCTTGCCTCCAACAGCAACGCAAAAGTCACAGTTTCAGCCACTGCTCTTGACTATTATCTTTCGGTCAGCGGAGGAAAGCTTACTCCTGTGTTCGCAAAATCCTCCGACGGCACAGTCGGAAGCTTCAGTGGTTTTAATGCCGTTCCCGACACAGCGGGATATGTTCCTGCCATTGGCGGAACACCTCTTACAAAAACTCCGCAGGCTATTATGCTATCGAAAGCACAGCTTCTCTTCAGAAAATAACCTTCGTCGAAGAAGAAAAGGAAGAAGAGCTTCCCGTGGAAGGCGCAGTTTATGTCAGCGAGGACGGTGTCATCGAAAACTTTGACGGCACAGTCTATACCACAGTGGCCGCGGCTTTGAAAAAAATCGGAAGCGACGGCGGAACTCTCTTTGTTGAGGGAACTGTTACGTTCCCGTCAAAGCCTGACACAAGCGGTTTTACAGGAAAAACTCTCAACATCTGCGGTTACGGAAACTCGGCAGCAGACAATGTGGCAGAGCTTTATAACGGCTCCACTTGCTTCGAGCCCACCACAGCGGTAACTATTGTCTTTGATAACATCACCCTGAAGCGTGAGGACGGCAAAACAAACGAAGCATGGATCTCCCCCAACGGAGGCACTATCACATTTGGCAGCGGATGTCTTTACCAAAACGGTATCCGTTCAACCAACCAGGCAGCTCTCAAAATGCATCTGGGTGCTTATTTTACCACAAGCGGCGGAACCATCAATCTGAATTCTGCCAATATTGAATATGAGCAGGTCGGCTCGATCGCAGGCTATCTCGACGGCACAACAGGCTTTGCCACCCTCAACGGAGACGTTTATTACAACTTCAACGGAGCGACTCTTGTATCAGGAAAGACTCTTGCCACGGGTAATATCACAAACGGTGTCATCAACGGCAACATCTTCTTCAATTTCAACGGAGGAAATGTCAACCGTTCTCTCAAGATCGGATCGACAGGCACCATCACCGAAAATTACGCAAAATTCGGAAACACCGTTATAACCTTTAACGGCGACAAGATCGCCCTTGACGGTCAGAGCTTTACAGTCACTGTCGCCGATGGCAATCTTCCAAAGGACCGCGGCGAAAGCTTTGTAATCATCAATCACCTTGAAAAGCTTGCCGCAAGCGACAATGCCTCTGTCACTGTAAGCTCTTCTTCGCTCGATTATTACATTCAGTGTATCGCGGGCAGTGTCACTCCCGTTTTCGAAAAATCATCAAACGGAAATGTCGGTGAATTTCTCGGTTTTGACATTGTCTCTGACACCGAAGGACTCGTCCCCGCAATATTCGGCAAAATGCTGAACAAGAACGACAACGGCTATTATCACATCGATTCCACCGTTTCGATTCAGACAGTTGAATTTGCAAAAGAAGAGGATCTCGTCTCAACGATCACTCTTAAATCAAATCTTTCGGGACAGGCAGATATTTCGACACAGTACTCAAACGGCGAAATATACACTATTCCCGAATGTCCCTTCACTCCCGAAAGCGGATACATGCTTGCCTGCTGGACATCTGACGGAAAAGACTTCTTCCCCGGCGACACGGTTGAGATCATGAAGAGCATGACCTTTGAGGCAAAGTATGTTGCCAAAGACTCGCCATATGTTTTCTATGTAGACACCGAAAACGGTTCGGACAGCGCGGACGGTCTTTATACATCTACCGCCTTTCTGACTCTCGGCAGGGCATTTTCTGCCATAAACTCGGCAAATATCACCGAGGGCAGGATTCATCTTTCCGGCATTGCAGATTATGAGAATATCCCCACACACTCAAAGCAGATCACCATCATCGGCAAAAAGTACACCACCGGGACAAACCTCGTCTACACCGACGGAAAGTTCACGGCAGGCTCGACAATCATTCTTTCGGGTGACACAGTGTTCGATGGTATTGCACTCCCGAGAAACATCGTCTACACCGCAGGAAACACCGTGAGATTCGCGGAAGATTCAGATGACGTCGTTAATGTAAAGCTTGTTCTTTCGGATCCCGACAAGGCAAGCTCGGGCAATGGTGCAATCCTTGACGGCGGAAGCTTCGCACATGTTCTTCTCTCCGAAACCACCGACACCGAAAACACATATCTTTCCATCGGCACCACTTGCAAAACAATCAAAAAGCTTACTCTCGGAAGCACAAGCGGCAAGGTCGAAAACCTCACGGTATCCCTCTCCAAAAATTCCGTTTCGGTATGGAGTGCAGGCGACACGTTGGTATCAGGCGATATCCTTTCCTATGTTGCATCCTCTGATGAGGATATCAGATTCAAGCTTGACAAGACCGATTTTGACGCTGAAAAATTCATTCATGTTCAAAATGTCACCCAAGAAGAAATCACTCTTTCACAGGACAACATATTCACAACTCCCAACGGCAAGTATTTCTACGCCATGGGTCAGGAACATGTCTTTTATCCTGTAAGCGGAAAGATGAGTGTCACAGAAGCGGGTGAATATAAGATCCGCGAAGCTCTCGGCGAGGGCGCAGACTATTTCCCCTATCCCGAGATTCCCGAGGGCAAATATTTCGACAAATGGGAAAAACCCGTAGACGGACATCTGGAAGCGGTATTCACAGATACAGAGAAGCTTCTTTCATACTATGTTTCACAAAGCGGCAGCGATGACAACAGCGGAACCTCCACAGCAGCACCCTTTGAATCTCTTACTGCTGCGGTGAATGCTCTTGGCGGAAAAGACGGAAAAGTTGTAATCATGGACACCGCCTACTGGTCAGAAAACACCTCCTCTTGCAATGTTCCTGCCCACAGCGGCACGATCACCTTCGAGGGACTTTCGGCAAACAACATCGAAAACCAGATAATCGACTATTCAAGAAGCAACGATGTCAACGGCACCACAGAAAGCCTCAGACTTCAGGGCGACAGCATCTTCAAGAACATTTCGTTCCGCGCCCACCATCATAAAAAAATGTACACCAACGGTCATGACCTGAGCCTTGAAGGCAAGATCGGATATATAAAGGGTACTTCTGGCAACTCGGTCTATACCCTCGTTGCCGGTGCCTATGCCTCCGCGACAGAGAATGCAAGAGTTTATCTCGGTGCAGATCTTACCATCGGAACCCTCGACATCGGTCACAACACCGCCTCCTCGATCACCGGCGAAACAAGAATAATCATCGACGGCACAAATATCGACAATCTCGTGCTCTGCGGCACTGGTGCAACTCTTAACAATGTCGATGTCGTTTATGTGAAGGGTACCGTCGAAAACTTTACCACCACAGAAAGCACAGTTGCAGCCATCAACGGAGATCTCACTCTTATCAAGAACAACGGCAAAACTCTTGACCTTGAAAAAAAGGTGGGTCTTACTCCCAAAAACACATATGAATATGTCTGCGAAGAGGGAATCTCCCTTATGCCTGTCGGCACAAGCAAGACTCTCTTCAAGGTTCTTTCCAATGTCACTGTCAAAGCCGAAAATAAAGACACAGGTGCTGTGTATTATTCCTCCAAGGGCGGCTATATCGGACTTCCCGAGGGCTCATATACCATCACAAAGGCGGATGACGATTTTTATACCAACGACGGCGACACCATAACCATCCTCACGGAAACCTCCCTTAATTTCGATGAATATCTTTATCGCAACGAGCATGACGGTATTTTTGCAGGCTGGTGCTATGAGGGCAAGACCACAGGTCCCGTAAGCGGTGAAATCCTTCCCGCAGGCACAGTTCTTAAAGCAAAAACTATGTCAGCTATGATCCGAGCAGTTCGGAATTCGGCATCCTCGGCCTTCAGATTCGCGTTGCCGACTCAAAAATCTCCCAGGGGCTCAGATTCATTATCAACAAAAACAGCAGTTTCGATCAGAAATTCAACATCACCGAATACGGTGCTGTAATTCTTCCGAAAACCTACCTTGGCGGCTCCGAGCTTCAGATTGGAGGACAGTATGTTTACAACGACAAGACCTACCGTTCGAAATACGTACAGGCAAAGAACATTTTTGACACAACCGAAAACGGATTGCTTTATACCCTTTGCCTTATCGGAATTGAGCCTGAAAAGTACAACAATTTCTATACCACCCGCGCATATGCAGTATGTGAAAATGCCAACGGCGGAAGCTTCATTGTATATTCCGATCCTGTATCGTCAAGCCTTGTGAATGTCACAAGAAACAACGAACCCAAAGACGAAGCAGACGCGGCAGCATTTGAAGAAATCGTCACCACCTGGAAAAACACCTATTTCGGAGACGGCATCACAACTGTCACAAACAGTAAGTACAAAACTGCCTACACCGTAAATTCCAACGGGGTATCGGTGAGAGAGATAACTATTGATTCGGGAAAAGAGGACAGCAAGGCTGTTCAGATCGCCATGATCACCGATTCTCACCTCAACACCAACATTCCGGGTCACACAGAAGCGCTTGACAAGGCGATGATATGTGCAAGCTTTGCCGATCAGGTGGTTCTTTGCGGAGACAATGTGGAATCGGCTTCCTCCGCTTCCAACATGAATCTTCTGAAAACCCATGTCTGGGACATCTATCCCGATACAATAGCGTTGCTCGGAAATCATGAATATTTCTATCCGGGTTCTGGCAGCATGGACGCCATCAAGGCAAAGGTCGACGCCATGTGGCCTCATGACCCAGATTACTATTCAAGGCTTGTCGGCGACAAGGTGCTTGTGGTAACCGCTGACAACGCAAGACAAGTTGAATATGGTCAGTCGGTATATTACTTCACGGAAGAAAAGTGCGAAAAGCTTGAGGCAGACATAGAGTATGCAAGGAAAAACGGCTACACCATCCTCTTCTTCTGTCATGTCGGACTTTCAAGCCTCGACAAATCATTCATGGCAAACGGACAGATGTATGACCTCATCACAAGCAACGCCGATGTCATAAAGGGTTGCTTCTCGGGTCACGGACACGCGGACAACGCCTCGACTCTTTCGGCTACATATCTTGATGCCGACGGCAACGAAGTCGCCGCATCCATTCCTTACTATTGGCTCCGCGGATGTGCCGAGGATAATTATCAGGGACATGTTCTGTTTATCAATGTGAAATAAGATATAACAACAAAAAGGCGGCATATGCCGCGCAGACTACTGACAAACCCACCTCTTTTCA
>JAZSFD010000126.1:0-11530 GCA_045532035.1 Eubacteriales bacterium
AATAATTCTTTTTCAAACTCTCACTTTCGGCGGTGGCGCGGTATTCCCTATTCCCCTTATTGTATTTATTATAATTATTATATTTATTTAGTATGTGTTGCTGAGCTGTTGTTGAGCTGTTATTCGGCTGTTGTTCGGCTGTTGTTTGGGCTGTTGAAGATGCTTCTTCCCGTCCGGGCTTGCCATAGTCTGTCACCGTAAACAGCGTGCACCACGCGCGTTCTACCCTGACCATTTCGGTTGTTATTTGACCTGTTGATTTCAAGCGTTTTATCGCCGTACGCAGCTGTTGAACCGAAAAATGAGTTTCGGAAGACAGTGTTTCAAAGGTGCACAGTCTTTGCCCTCGTTTTATCGTAATTCCCAGCCATTTCCGTTCCTCCCAGTTTGCGGTCAGCAACAGATGCTCGTACAAAAATCTTGTTGGATAATCGTGGTACCATTCCCATTCGATTAGCGAGCGTCGCAGCATTACAAATCCATTATCAAACATTAATATTCATTTTCCTTTCTATACCTCCGTTCCGCCAAACAATGTTATTTTGCGTAGTTATATTATAAAACATTTGTTCTTGCAAATCAAGTACAAATTGTAAACTTTTGAACATTTGTTCTTTTGCCTGTTTCGAATACCACCAACATCGAATGTCGCTGACTGTCACAGGGAAGCTATTGAAAAGTCCATAAAAACATGATATAATGAATTCAACAAAGTTGAATTCAGCTAAATTCGCCTACGGCGAGCTAAATGTACTGCGTACGCTAAATTACTTCGTAGCTAAATTGACCTTCGGTCAGTTATACGGCGAATTTGATTTAGCTGTTTTGAAGAAACAATTTAGATATGGAGCAAAGCGGAATAATTTAGCTTTGCAACTTGTTGCAAAATTTAGCTAAAAATATGTGGCATCTAAATCGTTCAATCGATATGGACAATGTAGGGGTCGATGCCCTTCATCGACCCGAAAAACCGACAAATATCGGCATCTGTCCCTACGAAAACAGGACGAGATATTGAAAGGAAACAAAATGCTGCCTAAAAGATTTGTGTCGGCGGGAGAGAGCTTTTCCACATATCAGAAGCCCGTTCCCGCGCCGATATTCAGAAAAAGCTTTATTGCCAAAAAGTCCGATCAAGCACGAATTGTTATCGGCGCCACAGGCTTTTATGATCTTTTTCTCAACGGAAAAAAGATCACCTCAGGTTTCCTTGTGCCGTATATTTCCAATTCCGATGATGTGGTGTTTTTTGACGAATATGATCTTTCAGAGCTTCTTTGCGACGGCGAGAATGTCGTTGGCGTAATGCTCGGAAACGGCTTTGCAAACCCTGTGGGCGGGCAGATCTGGCAGCACGAAAATGGGAGAAGGTCAGCTCCGTCGTTTGCCATGTCATTTATTTCGGAATGGGTAAGCTTTGATGCCTCTGACATGAAGTGGCAATACTCTCATATCCTTTTTGACGATTGCCGTTGCGGAACCTTTTGCGATATGACAAAAGAAATTTCCGGCTGGTGCGAGGCAGGCTTTGACGATTCTGCATAGATTTCTCCCACCTTGCGCGGTATCACACCGAAAGTTTTGCGACTGAGAGAGTGTGAGCCTGTGCGTGAGGCGAAACGGCTATCTCCCCAAAAGCATTATAAAGGTTCGCTTCGCGATTACAGGATCCGGGATGAGCTTTCTCATCTGCTCTATGGCGGCGAAACGCTCATGGGAAAAACGCCCGTATGCGGCGGATATATATATGACTTCGGCGAAAATTGCGCGGGAGTTCCGCTTCTTAAAATCAAGGGTGAGCGCGGACAGAAAATAGAAATGCAGTTTTGCGAGCTTTTGTTTGAAGGCTTTGCAGATTATATAAATGTGGATGTCTATCCCAACGGCTGTTGTCAGAAGGATGTTTATATCTGCAAGGGTGATGGCGTTGAGGAATATATTCCGCCCTTCACCTATCATGGCTTCCGATATTGTTATGTCAGCGGAATTTCCGACGATCAGGCAACAGACGAGCTTCTGACGCTTGTCGTTTTGCACAACGATGTTGAAGAAAAATCGAGCTTTTCCTGCTCTGACAACATATCAGAGAGGATAATCGATGCCTGCAAAAGATCTGACCTTTCAAATCTTGTGCATATCATCACCGATTGTCCTGCCCGTGAAAAAAACGTCTGGACAGGGGATGCAGCGATTTCCGCCGAACATTTCCTGCAGAATTTTGCTGTTGAAAAATGCTTTTCGGACTGGCTGTTTTGTCTTCGTGCGGCACAGGATGAAAATGGGCGTTTTCCGCTTGTCGTGCCGTCGGGCAAAGGCCGCTTTGATTATCCCGTCTGGGACAGTGCAATAGTTTTTTTGCCGTATTATACATATATCTATACAGGTAACACCGGTATCATCCGCGAAAATTCCAAAGCTATGCTCAAAAATTTTCGGTTTCATCTTGCAAACAAGGATGAAAGAGGAATTGTGGAGCGCGGCTATGGCGATTGGCACCCGTGGACTCGGGTGCCTCCGAATATGCATCTCCCTTAGGCTTTTGCTGTACTGCGGTGCTTTATGAGGAGTGCCGCATGATGGAGGTTATGTTTTCGGCTGTCGGAATGGAAAAAGAAGCCGAGTTTGTGAGATGTGAGGGTGAAAGGCTTAGGAACGCTTTGCGTGCCGAATACAACGATCGCGGTGTGATAGGTGTCGGAAGGACAGTAAAATATCTTAAGCCAACCTATCGCTCTTGTCAGACCTCGCAGGCTCTTGGACTCTTTTTTGGCATATTCAACGCTGACGAGACCGAGAACGCCGTCAGAACGCTTGTCGAGCTTATTAAAGAAAAGGACAATTCCTTTGATTGCGGCTTTCTGGGGCTTCGCTATATTTTCCGCACTCTGTCGCGGTACGGTTATTCGGATCTTGCATATGAAATGATAACAAGGTCCGACCATCCGTCGTATGCCAACATGATCTACAGAGGTGAAACGAGCGTGTGGGAAAGATTTGTGCCTCCGGGCGAAAGAATCGGCTCGCACAACCATCATTTTATGGCGGATGTTTCGGGATGGTATCTTGAATGTGTCGCGGGCATCAGGGTAAATCCCGAAAAGAACGATTCGGAGCATATACTTGTCGATCCGCATTTCTTATCAAAGCTTGACTATGCAGTCGGAGAATACGAAACCCCGGGCGGCAGGGTTTGTGTGAACTGGACAAGAGAAGGTGACCGCATAAAGCTTTGCGTCAAAACCTTCGGCAAAGCAAAAGCTGTGCTGAGTGAACGGGTCGCATCTTTGCGTTATATTGATTTTTTGACAGAATGACGGAACTTTTTTCCGAAATTTCAGTCTAAAATACATGAGAAAATTTAAGGAGGCATTAACCTTGAAAAAAGAAAAGAAAAACAAAAAAAGCTCGCGTGCCGCGAAGATAATCGTGGGAACACTACTTGCGATTCTTGCTTTGATCGTCATTGCCTTTGCGGTGATATGGATAATAAGCCCGGAGCTTTTCACTTTCATTATTACCTTTGTGATTCCGAATCTTCCCAAGCTTCTGACAGGCAATAACATGAAAGCTGCCTGGATCATGTTCACAAGCGACAACGCCGCAATTGTAGAGCAGATCGATGTGCATCAGCAGAACAAGAGCGATACCCTTGGCATTTCAGCTGAAGTGCTCGCCGCCATCGAAAGCGGAAATTACACAGAGGAAGAAATTGCCCGTATTCTTGATACCAAGGGAGAGGCTATCGCCGAAATCGATGCGGCAAAGCTTGCCTCCGCTGAAGGTTCAAACGAGAATACCGAGAATGCAGACGGTGTTGACGAGGTGCTTGATGAGCTTTCGCCCGAGGTGCTTTCCGCCATCGAAAGCGGCAAATATACCGAAGAGGAGATTACCCGTATAATTGAATCTAAGGGCGAGGCGATCTCTGAAATAGATGCCGAAAAAGCAAAACAGCCCGAAAAGGAACAGGAAAGCCCACCTGTCGAACCCGAAAAAACTCCCGAGCCCGAAAAGAAGCCCGATCCCGAAAAACCTGCTGTCAATACTGACACACCGGTGAACGATACCCAAAGCAGTCAGTCTTCTCCGGAGGTAAAGCCCTCGCAACCTGAAATTCCCACCGAATCCCCCACCGAGACTACACCGACACAGCCTGCCGAGCCTGAAACCGTCACTCCTCCCGAAAGCGAGACTCCCGAGGAGGCGGTGACTCCGACCACTCCCACGGTCAATACAGCCGAGATTGTAAACAAGCATGTGGCAAAGCTTTATATTGTTAAAAACCGCTTTGTGTCAGAGCTTGGTTCAATGGAAAAAACTATCAGAAAGCAGTATGTAAGTCTTCCCAAGGAGCAACAGGTTCCGACTTCGAGAAAAGAGATTGCAAAGCAGTATATCAGCTTTGTTGCTGATCTTGAGCTTGAGTGTGATGCCGAGGTTGAAAGCATACTGTCTGCGCTTAAAACTGAGCTTGAGGCTGTTGGCGGCGATCTTGGAATAATTGACGCGATCAGAACGCAGTATGAGGAAGAAAAGAGCCTTAAAAAAGCATATTATCTTGATATTTACATGAATGGTTTGCCAGATAAGGTTCCTGCCTCCGATACTGCAAGTTCTGCAGGTTAAATATTAAAAAGCCCGAAAAGGTCATACTTTTCGGGCTCTGTTTTATTTTATGACTTCAAATGTCAGTTTGTTGTAATCGATGGTGATGCGAGTTCCGTCGGAGTAGGTGGTCGCGTATACCTTGTCGGCGAGCTTTTCGTGTTCTTCGATGAATTCATACTGAAGATGTGTGAGCGGTTCGAACAGCTTGTATTCCTGCGCGGCAAGCTCGGTCGTGCGCTTGATCTCTTCTTTAGTATCGGCGGTAAAATCGTTGTCCGAGATCCAGTTTTTGCCGTCATTTACAAATTTGGAGTAGTAATATATAACAGGCCGTCCGCCGTATTCGATCATTTTGAGAAGCTTCTCCTTGCCGCTGGCGGCAGCGTTGACGGTTGTGGCATAGGGGTTGCTGACAACGATTCCGTGATAAACTATCTGCCAGAAGGGAACAGATTCGTCAACATATTTCGGAAGCTCGCCGTTGAAGAAAGAAACATAAAGCACGAAATTGCAGTCCTTAAGGGTGTGGTCGCAGGCATTTTCGCAGCTTATGCCGCCGAACAGCTCCTTTGCATAGACGAACAGCTCATTCCATTTTTCAACAGCCTGACGCTTGTTGAGAGGATGGAGCTTGTTATAGCAGGTGTAGGGCAGAACGCTTGTGATAACATCGATATAATGTGTGCCCGAAAAGCCAAGCCTTCTGACGGCAGGAAGAGTTTCTTATCGAGCATTCGGGACAGATCTGATATGCTTTTCCTCCTGCCCAGTAGGCATCGCGCCAGTAATATTCACCGTGACGATTGATAACAAGGTCGTCTTTGTTGAAGTTTTCCGCGATGCTGTAGGCGTCGGTGCTGTTGGTGTGGCAGGTGACGCGATAACCGAGCTCTGCGGCAACCCCGATGAGCTCCTTTAAGCCCTTTTCTCCGCCGAGCGATTCTTCGACGGGAAGAATTTGAGGCCATCTGCCGTCGTGTCCCTTGATATTCCAGCCGACAAGCGAAAAGTCTGCCTTTTCGATGCCTGCCGCTTTATATTGCCTCATAATCTCAATGACCTGCGCGAAGGTGCAGGCAACGTGCATGGGAGGCTCGGTTTCGGGGGTCTGCTCGAACACGGTGCAGGGAACAGGCTTCCAGCCGTGTCGGATTCTTACAAGCATCGATTCGGCGCAGAAATTCAACTCCTCGTCGTTCTTTTCACGAATGGTTCGAAAGCCGCTTGCAAGCTGAAATCTTCTGTATTCCCGCGCCATACCGCTGTAGGTTGTGTTTTTTCCCGAAAGCTTGTGAAGCTCAAAGGTGATTTTTTCATAGGGTGCTTCGCCGTCAAGAAGAAAACGCAGGTAGAAAGTGTATTTTCCGTTCTTTATGTCGATTACGGTATAGCTGTCGTACTGCATTCCGGTGGTGATCGAAACATAGCAATATGAGCTTGTTTTAAGTCCGAACACAGGCATATGCTGTAATTTGTTCTCGTGTACAAGGTCTTCTCTTTCGCGGAAGTAACCGACTGACGATTCTCGGCATTCAGATGAGGTTCCCGAAATGAGATAAAAACCTTCGTCGCCCGTGTTGATGGGAGTTGGGTTTAGCTGAAAATCTATCGATTCAACCTTTTCATAATCGACAACACTCGATTCATCGAAACAGTAAGCTTCTACATTTTTGTCAGAGCTTGCTTTGAAAGAAACAGGCAAGCTTTCGGTATTTCCGTTTTTGTATCGGATATAAACAGTTGATAAAAGCATTTTTTCTCCTTAAAAAGGCGTGTGCCAAATGACACACGCCTTGAAATATTTTAATGTTAAATTACGGCTTGTAGATACCGGACCAGTTCTGGGCATGATAAGTCTCGGGATCAACCTTTGTGAGGATGTTGTTGAGAAGATATTCGCTGTCCGATTCGGTTTCTTTTCCCGAAAGGTAAGCTGCTTCGGCAACATCGAAAATGCTTACGGAATACTGCTCGCCGTAAATGGTTACTTCCACATCGCCGTCCATGTAGGTTGCATAAGGTCTGATTGTATATTCTGTTGTATACTGATCTGCGGTAAGACCTGTGATACAAGCGGTGAATCTGTACATGGTATCCTCAGTGCCGGGGGCATTGAAGAGCTTAACGGCAGGAACAATCGCACGCTTGGGAGTTTCCTTTGTAAGAGCCTCGCCTTCGGGGATCAGTACGGTGGGAAGTACGACTGTACCAAAGCCCACGCCTGTGTCAGCAGAGGAGGAAGGGAGTGCACCTGCATCCTTGAGAGTATTGTAAAGACTTGCATCAATGTTGCTGATAAAGCGGAGACCCTGTGTTGTCGCGCCGGATGCGAGACGAACCTGAGCACCTTCAACGGGAAGTCTTTCGTCGCTGTCGCTCTTAACAACGATTGTTGCTTCGCCCCATGTCATAACGGGCTTTGCAACATCTGCGCCCTTAACGGAAGAGCAGTTGTCGGGGTCTGTGGTGATCTTAACTTTATATTCACCTGCGGGAGCATCTGCCGCAACATTGAGAAATGCTGTGAAGAAGGAGCCTGTGGCTGTCGAGTCATCGGTGTTCGACGCGTTTGTGACAAGGATCGCGCTCTTGTCCTTTGTGATTTCAGAGTCAACACCGGTGTCAACACCGTAGATGTTGGAGTCAACAGTGCCGATGTTATCTATTGCGGCATATAAATCGTCATGATAAAGGAAGAAGCCGAAAGAACCGTTGACCGTAGGACGGGTTGTGCGTCCGCCGGGAGCAAAGGAAAGAACATCGCCGTCAAATTCGATATACATTTTGAATGCAGCCCAACCCTGATTTTCGGTAATTGTCCAGGTGACGGGGACATATGTGTCGCCTGCGGAAACCTCGATGGGATCTGCGGGAGCTGCGATTGTGACTGTCTGAGTTGCAACTTCTGCACTTACTGCGAAAGGCACGCAGGAAACGATGAGAAGAAGAGCAACAAGAATACTTGTAATCTTTTTCATTTTATACCTCCGAAATTTAGATTAGTATCTTTTTGTGTTATAAACTCAAATACCGTCCGTGTCAATAGCATTTTTGGAATTTTTACTATTAATTAATCCAAGGTGATAAGACCTGCGATGACCTTGCGGAGCATGACGAGATCGTCTGTGCTCACATTGCCCGATTTGTTGAGATCGCCGGCATCTATGTTGAAGCTGTCCTCCGATACAAGACCTGCAATGTATTTGCGCAGAATGATGAGGTCGTCTGTGGTTATCGCTTCATCGTTGTTAAGGTCGCCGGGTGTGCAAGTTTTTACCGTGACATCAAGCGTTGTCGAATATCCGCCGCATGAAACGGTAACTGTGGGGGAGGAAGCAAAATTATAAGAATATGAAGGAGTGTATCCGATGTCCGCAATGTCAAAACTTTCCGGAACTTCGTCAAGAGTTGTGTTGAGAACGATCGACATTCCTGCAGGATCGAACTGTTCGTCTGCCTTATAGGTCATTTTTGTCGGGTTTGTGCTGACCGTGATGCCGGTTATATAGCCGACCGACACATTGGGATTGTCAAGAACTTCTCCATGGGGAATGTAAACTGTTCCGGCGGTAAGGGAAGCAAGGCTCTCAAAAACGCTGTCAGCAGTCGAGAAAACAAAAAT
The DNA here is from genome assembly GCA_045532035.1 of Eubacteriales bacterium. Lineage (GTDB taxonomy): Bacteria > Bacillota > Clostridia > Oscillospirales > CAG-382 > UMGS1052. Next base: position 8,231 of record JAZSFD010000126.1, read on the forward strand.
GGTTCCGTTCTCCAACGATACGAAAGCGTCGTTGCCGATCGATTCAAGTGTTGTGGGAAGAGCAAGAAGATCAGCTGACTCTGCAGCATAGAAGGCATAAGGGGAAATGCTTGTGACTCCTTCTTCGATCACAAGGTCAATCGTGACAGATTCGGTTTTGTAGAAGGCTTTTCCGATGGTGACAGCCTCTCCTGCCGCCGAGGTGTAGATAGCTGTTCCGTCAAAAGCACCGCTTGAGATTTTTTCGACATTAGCGAATGCCGCCTTGTCTGCGAGAAGAGTGCAGCCTCTGAAAGCATCATAACCGACAGAAACAACATTTTCTGCATTTATCTGCGCAAGAGAGGAGCATTTTTCAAAGGCATAGTCGCCGATTGCCGTAACAGTATCGGGCAGAATGACTGTCAAAAGATTTTCGCAGTTCTTGAAAGTCGCGTTTTCGATCGAGGTAAGCTTTGCGGCAGAAAGGTCTGCTGTGGCAAAGCAGGTTTCGGAAAATGCGCCTGCGCCGAGCTTTTCGACAGAAGCGGGAAGAGTAAGAGTTCCCGAAAGGGAAGAGCAGCCTTCAAAGGCATAGCTTCCTATATTAATAACAGACTGACCGAAGGTGATGGAGGCAAGTGCGCTACAGCCTTCAAAAGCGCTGTCTCCGACAGATGTGATGCCCGAAAGATCGATCGAGCTTAAAGTGGTGTTGTTCTTGAAAGCACCGGGAGCGATCGAGCTTGCTGTCGAAACGATGGTGAAGGAGGAGGCGTCGCCGACAAAAGCAAGAAGCACCTTTCCGACATAAATTGCGGAATCGCTTGCCGCAGCTTTGATATCCGAAAGCCACGCTGTGCCGTCAAGAGCACCATAGCCGACTTTTGCAAGATTTGCATAATTGCTGAGGGATGCAAGATATGGCGAGCCCTCAAACACGCGGTTGCCGAGAGTCACATTTGCACTGTTGAAATTGAACGAAGCAAGTGTGGGGCAATACGCAAAAGCACGGTCGCCGATGTAATTGATGGAAGAATTGAGGACAACCGAAGTGACAGCACTGCCGTAGAACGCCGATGCAGCAATTTCTTTTACGATGTAGGAGGACGAGCCAATCGTTACCGCGTTGGGGATCGTAACTGCTCCCGATGCACTTTTGCCGTCTGCAACGACAGCATATGTTCCGTCTGCCGAGGGCTGATAGACGATGCCGGAGGCGTCGGTGTAGCTGCTTGTTCCATCCGCGATTACAAAAGGTGTTACCGAAAGAATCAGCAGAAGGACAAGGAGAATTGCCGTAAGTCTTTTTTTCATGATACACTTCCTTGCTTGTAGTATTTGTTTTTTGCACTGTGCCATGGCAATGCGCCACACACAATACCCAATTTTACACATATAATGATAACATTATTTATTCATTTTGTCAATGGCTATACCGATTTTAATTGAAATATTTCATAACAGATGAAAGAACAGACAGGTTTTGGGGATTTTGGCGTGTGAGATTCCAGTATAAGCCACCGTGAAGACCGTATTCCTGAATCAGAGCAAGCTTTGCCGCGATGCTTCGCGCATCCTCGAACCATACCTCGTGTTCATTTCCGTCATCGTCGGTGTAGAAAAAGTAGGGTGCCTCATATTCGGTGCTGTAAAGGATCTCGGAGCCTGTTTCGGAAGCCAGCGTGACCGCCTCCACATTTGAAAGGGATCTTGCCCGTGATTCATCGCGAACATAGGGCAAGGTCCAGTCATAGCCGTAGTTTGAGATTCCCATGTATAGCTTTTCGGGAGCTATCACGCTTATTGCATAATCAAGCACCCGCCTTATTGACGGAGTGGGGGACACGGGCATCGGAGGACCATAGGTGTAGCCCCACTCATAGGTCATAAGGAGCACATAATCTGCTGCCTGCCCGAGCAGGGCATAGTCCACACCTTCATAAAGCTGACCCGGCTGGTCGTCGGAGGTTTTCGGGGGAACTGCCACGATGATTGGGAAGGAATAGGGCGAAAGTCTTTCTTTAAGATAAGCGATGAATTGCGGATAAAGCTCTCTTTCGGAAGCGTTGAGAAATTCAAAATCCACATCAAGACCCTTGTAGCCTTTTTCAAGCATCACATTTATGATGTTGTCGGCAAGCACGCTCCAGACCTGCCTGTTGTTCAGAAGCTGTGCCGACAACTCATTGCTGAACGAGCCGCTTTCGGTCAGGGTAGACAAATGCATATAGGGAACAGTGCCGTAATGGAAAGCCCTGTCAAGAAGCTGCTCATCTGCCAGCATCACAATGCTTCCGTCTATCGTAAAGCCGTAGGTGAAGGGCATGAACAGCTTCATCAGCGGAAGAGTGGTGTTGAGAAGCTGCCGTGTGATGGAGGTGTAGGTGTAGCCACCGATGTCATAATCGTAAATCGGCTCTGTATCATATTCTATAACAAGCGTTTGACCGTGGAAAATTTCGTCAAGCCCCCTGAGGATCAGATTCCGTCTGTAAAGCTCGTTCACCGTGATACCGTATCGTCCTGCAATCGAACGGGTGGTTTCGTTTTCGCGGACGGTATGCACCCGTGAAGGCACAAGAACCACTATCGAAAGTCCTTCGGGAAGAGCGTTTTCAAGTCCTTCAAGTCCGTTGTTGATAACAAGAAGCTCAGCGCTCACGCCGTATTGCTGTGATATGGAAAAAACCGTGTCGCCGGCACTGACCGTGTGAATTATCATCTTTGTCTCCGAGTTTCGTTTTTTATACATTATATTTATGTCGGCAAATGAATAATAATACATTTTTGTTATATTATGCTTTTTGGATTTTTTCCGCGGAAAAACGAGGATAATTGAGAATAACAGAGCTTTTCAGTCGAAAATACGATTAATTTTGAAAAAATCACGGATAATTCCGTCTAATCGCGGATAATTTGGATTTTTGGCGTTTTTTTTGCAAAAACCTATTGACAAATCGGTCAATATCCTATATATTTGTTGAGTAATATGTTTTCATATTCATTGTTCAGAATTTCACAAACAAACACGGAGGTAGAAATTTGGAAAATGGCGTAATTGTTAAGCTTGAGAATATTGTCGTGGTTTATGATGACGAAAAAGTCCTTAAAAGCATAAATCTCGACATCAATGACAAGGAGTTTATCACACTTCTCGGGCCTTCCGGTTGCGGTAAAACAACAACTCTCAGAATCATCGGCGGCTTTGCAAAGCCCACATCGGGAAATGTTTTCTTTGACGGAAAACTTATCAACGATGCTCCGCCGTATAAAAGACAGGTAAACACGGTGTTCCAGAAATATGCCCTGTTTCCTCAT
>JAZSFD010000132.1:0-2823 GCA_045532035.1 Eubacteriales bacterium
TACCGGTCACAGCGAGGCGATTATCACTTCAAGCAAGGAAAATGCTGACAGGTTTATTTCCGGCACCGACAGTGCTGCGGTGTATGTCAATGCTTCGACACGTTTTACCGATGGCGGAGAATTTGGCCTCGGCTGTGAAATGGGTATATCAACCCAAAAGCTCCATGCAAGAGGCCCCATGGGGCTTGAGGAACTGACAACATATAAATATATTATTGAAGGCAATGGACAAATCCGATAAACGGAGGGTGTTTTATGAGTAAATATCTCGCAGGCTTCATCGGTGCGGGAAATATGGGCGGAATCATAGCTTCTGCTGTTGCAAAGCGAATAGGCTTTGATGCCGTAGCTTTGTGTTGCAGCAACGAAAAAAGCTCTGAAACGGCGGCGCGTCGGATCGGTTGCGGATACTCCGATCTTGAAGAAATATGCAATTCGCGCTATATTTTTCTCGGGATCAAACCGCAAATGGCAGAAAGTGTTCTGCCGAAGGTTGCAGAGCTGCTGAAGAACAGAACCGATGACTATATAGTTGTTTCGATGCTCGCCGGCGCGACGCTTGAGCACCTTTCGCATCTTTGCGCTACCGACAGGATTATCCGCATCATGCCGAATACACCCGCCTCTGTGGAAGAGGGGATTACTCTCGTTTGTGCTACTGAGGCTGTTTCAAAGGATGAGATTTCTGCTTTTTGTGAGCTGATATCCTATACCGGCAAAACAGATGTAATTCCCGAAAAGTTTTTTGATGCAGCAACAGCCCTTTCGGGATGCGGTCCTGCTTATGTCTATATGTTCCTTGAAGCTCTTGCTGACGGAGCTGTCAAATGCGGTCTGTCAAGAGATCTTGCGCGAGAATATGCCGCTCGCACAGTGCTTGGCGCATCAAAGCTTGCTCTTTCATCGGATCAGCACACAGGCCAGCTAAAGGATGCTGTTTGCAGTCCCGGTGGTAGCACAATCGAAGGCGTGCTGTGTCTTGAAAGGGAAGGCTTCCGTTCCTCTGTTATGGATGCGGTCTGCGCTGCTTTTGAAAAAAGTAAGCAATTAGGAAAAAAATAGTTTTTGTTTCATCATTTTCCTGATTTGGTTATTTTATATTATTGCAAATATTGTATGTTTCAGTATAATTGTTATATAAAATGATACTGAAATATGGATAGGAGTAAAAATGAAGAAAAGACGCTTGATGCTTCTTGCAATTGACAGTCTATGTTATTTTGTGGTCTGTCTTGTGTTCATGTTTGTGTTATTTGGCGATGGTTCTATGGAAAAGTCGCGTTGGTTGATAAAGATCAGCCACATTTTTGCCGGATACATATTCTTTGTTTCAAGCAGGTTGGTCTTCCAGGCATATCACAGAATGTGGCGTTATGCAGCCTTCAACGATTATTTCAGATTGCTGTTTTCCGATTTTGTTTCGGGAGCTTTATATGGTATCAGCAATTGTATTCTGCTGATGGTTGAATCTAAGAAAGATATGTTCGCGGGAAATCCGTTCCTGAATCTCATACAGGTGTTTACTATTTTTGGCGCAACCTGCCTGTTATGTCTTGCCATTAGATTTTTGTATCAGCACTACAGAGAAACCGGCAAGGATGAAACGCAAACAAACAAAATCTCTATTGCAATTGTTGGTGCGGGAAGTGTCGGTGTATTACTTGCAAAGGATCTGATTGCTAATAAATATTCAAAATACAGACCTACACTTTTTATTGATGTTGATTCATCAAAAATCGGAAACACAATTCTTGACATTCCTGTTATAGAGGAAGACAAAGATATTATTGAAAAGATCAAAGAACTTCATGTTCAGGAAATTGTCATTGCTTTGCCCAAGCTTTCCAATGCTGAAAAAGCAAAGAAGTATGAGCTATATCAGCAGGCGGGAATCAACGTTAAAACTTATGACTATCCTCTTGACAGTGATGGAGGAGAAAAACGAACTTTGCGTGATGTGCGCATAGAGGATCTTCTTTTTAGAAACTCTGTTGACTTTTCAGAAAGCAATGCTCGCAAGTTTTATTGCGGCAAAACCGTTCTGATAACAGGAGGTGGTGGTTCGATCGGCAGCGAACTATGCCGTCAGATTGCAAAGATATCCCCAAAAAAGCTGATTATCCTCGATATTTATGAAAACAATGCGTATGACATCCAGCAAGCTCTTATCAGAACCTACGGAAAAAGGCTTGACCTTTCGGTTGAGATTGCTTCTGTCAGAGATGCGGAAAAGCTTGATGAAATTTTTGAAAAGTACAAGCCTCAGGTTGTTCTTCACGCCGCTGCACATAAGCATGTTCCGCTTATGGAGAATTGTCCGAGCGAGGCAATCAAAAACAATGTGTTTGGTACGTATAATGTAGCAAATCTTGCCGAAAAGCACGGTGTTGAAAGATTCATTCTCATTTCCACCGACAAGGCTGTAAACCCTACCAACATAATGGGTGCCACCAAGCGTATGTGTGAAATGATAATTCAGTCCAAAAAGGACAGTGCCACTGATTTTGTGGCTGTGCGTTTCGGAAATGTGCTCGGTTCCAACGGCTCTGTTATACCTCTTTTCAGAAGGCAGATCGAGCAGGGTGGACCTGTTACCATTACCGACAAGCGTATCATAAGATATTTTATGACAATTCCCGAGGCGGCGCATCTGGTGCTTGAGGCAGGGTCAATGGCGGCAAAATCCGAAATATATGTTCTTGACATGGGAAAACCCGTTAAGATTATTGATCTTGCCGAAAATATGATAAAGCTCTCAGGGCTTACACCTTATGTTGATATAGATATTGAGGTAATCGGTCTGCGCCCCGGCGAAAAGCTTTA
>JAZSFD010000004.1:0-18730 GCA_045532035.1 Eubacteriales bacterium
TCTTTCTCATTTGGAAATCCTCCTGTAAAATAATTTTTTCGGAAGCATGGACAAGTGTTTTGCACTTTTCCTGCTTACACTCTTATGATAATACACAATCTTTTTTTTTGCAATAGTTTCGGGAAGTTTGTAACACAACTGTAACATGACTGCACTTTGTGCCCTGCTTCCTTTCGGTTGCAAATTGATTGTACTGTTATAATACCGCACTCTTTTGTTTTTTGCAATAGGTTTTGCGACATTGTAACATGACTGTAACACAAGGGGGTTCCCTGCCAATCCAAAAAGATTGTGCGCTTTTAAGACGAAAAAGACCCGGATTTTGTTCCGAGTCTTTTTCAAAGGGAAATTTTTCCAATTATCTTCTGTATCTGCGCTGATTCTTTTTCGCTTTATAATATAGGAAGCAATAGCCCGCAAAAAGTATCACGGCGGCGATCACAGCGGTGATAAACCAACGGCCGGTGAAAAAGTCTGCCAGAATGTTCAGCACATAGAGCAGATTGCTTCGTTCGATCGAAATGCCCGCCACAAGACTTGTGGTGCCCAGCGTCACCGTTCCCTTGTACTTTACCACAAGCTCGCCGAAGCTCTGCCCTTTTTCAACAGGTGCTTTTGCGTCGGAAAGCACGCGGTTGTCGAGCAGGATATCCTTTTCGGCATCGAGATTGTTAGGCAGAAGAGCCGTTATGTCCTGTGCCGCATGAAGTGTCACATGGTCCACCTTCGCCGCAAGCTCGACCGGGATCTCGCATTGAATAACTCCCGCACCCGCCACCTTTTGCACCGAAAAATTGTTAAAGCAGCTGTTCAGAAGAGCCACCGCATCTCTGAAAGCGTAATTCTCCTTGTCGGTGCCCTGAGCGCCCATGACGATGGCAAGATATGAAAGTCCGTCGCGGGAGGCGGCAGCGATGACGCAGTTTCCGCCCTCAGGCGTCGAGCCCGAGCTCAAGCCGAGTGTGCCTTTGTAAAAATAGTCAGCTTCGTTTTCGACACGCCTTATCATGCGGTTGCGGTTGTAAAGATAGCGACGGTCGGAGGTGAGGTTTGTCGCCTCAATGGTATAGTTCGTCGAGCTTGCCATCTTCACAAGCTCGTTTATATAAAAAGCGTGACTTGAAATTATCGCAAGATCACGGACGGTGGTCTTCATTTCAGGGTGATGAAGTCCTGTGGGGTTTTTGAAAACGGAGTTTTTTGCACCCAGCTCTTTTGCCCGCGCGTTCATCATTTCGCAAAAGCCGTCAACAGAGCCTCCGACATATTCGGCAAGCACATTTGCGCAGTCATTCGCTCCCGTCACAAGAAGTCCGTAAAGCAGCTCGCGCACCGTAAAGCCCTCCCCTGCCTTTATGGGTCGGGTGGGATTTATCCGGGTTCCTGCTGAGATCTTCACAGCGTTTTCAGAGGCATAGACCATCGTGTCAAGGTCAGGAACATTCTCGAAAACCACAATTGCCGTCATAAGCTTCACCGACGACGCCGGAAAGATCAGAATGTCGGGGTTGTTCTCATACATCACATTTCCGGTGTCAAGATTTACCGCCATGGCATATATAGCATCAAGGGGAGCTGTTTCGATCTGCGCAAAATCAAAAAAAGTTTTGTTGTCAAGATACGAGAGAGGCTTTGACGAAAGCGCAACTTCATCGCCCGCCTTCTGTTCTTCGTCGACTGCAAACACAAAAAAATGCGAAAGCATCGGAAGACACAGAAGAACGCACATGACCCTTATAATAATAGGAAGAGTTTTTTCGTTTCCAGAGCCTTTCATAAGAGCTTCTCCCTTTCAAAATAATCTTTTGCCTGTCTTACATTCTCTGCAATCTCATTTTTCAACGCCTCAAGCGATGGGAATTTTTTCTCATCACGCAAGCGTTTGCAAAACTCAATGCAGATATCTTTTCCGTAGAGATCGCCATCATAGCCGATTATGTGAGTCTCGCAGAGCACAGGTTGATTTCCTTCGGAATTCACCGTCGGGTTTGTACCGACATTTGTAACTCCCGCAAAAGCTTTGCCGTCAACATGGCAAAGGCTGATATATACGCCGTTTTTGGGTATGAGCTTTTTTTCGGGAAAAAGCTGATTGACGGTGGGCGAGCCAAGCTCGCGTCCGAGCTTTTTTCCGTGGACTACAGTGGCGCAGAAAGAATACCTCCTGCCCAAAAGCTCTGATACCCGTTCCATTTCACCGAGGCAGATAAGCTCACGCACGCGGGTGGAGTTGACAGGACTTCCCGAAAGCTCGACGCAGTCGAGAACAACGGCTTTTTTGCCGAGAGCTTCCATTTCCCTTTGCAAAGTCAAAAAATTCCCCGAGCGTCCGGCACCAAAGCTGTAATTATTTCCGCAAACAGCAATCTCGCAGCCAAGAGTACCGACAAGAATGTCGCGGCAGAACTGACTGCACGAAAGACCTTTTACCGAGCCGAAATCATCAAAGCAGAGAATATCCGCACCGAGTGCCGACACCGCTTTGCTTTTTTCGCAATTGTCGGTGATGAGCCCGCTGATACCGTTTTTGAAATTCAACGGGTGATCGGAAAAAGTGTAAACGCATGATAAAAGACCATTTTCCAGCGCAAGCGATACAGCTTTCCCTATGAGCGTGGCATGACCCAGGTGAACTCCGTCAAAATTGCCGAGAGCCACAACGCTTTTTTTATCAGAACTGTAATTCTTGCGATCGATAGTCTGCATTTTCGTTTCCTTTTTCATGATTTTGCACAGCGGAGCTTGTTATATATATGATACCCTTTTTCGTCGGCTATGTCAAGGCACTTTTCGTAATACAAAAAAACAAAAACGCGTGCGTTTTGCGCCCAAATCTGCATTCTTACGGCAAAGTCGGGCAAAATCACAAAAATTATTTTTGATTTTTTTCAAAAATACCAAAGAATCACTTCGAACACTTTTGGTTGTGGAGAAGTCAAAAAAAGGGTATAATTCTAAATGCACCCCAAAAATTCTTGGGAGAAAAACTTTTTTCCTAATTATATATAAACACTTGAAAGGAATGATTTTATGACAGATATGCCGGTGTTCGGCATACTTTGCTGCGGAAAAGATATCGGTGAGCTTTCCGAATCGGTGAAAGCCTGCGGATATATCACAGGCTTTTTGAAAGATGGGGGCTTTGTACTGGGAGGCTATCACACGGCGCTTGTGGCAAAAAGCGACGAAAAGCTTTTGAAAATGTGCGAAAGTAAGCTTACACATCTTTGTCGTGCCTGCGATGTGGTATTTACCGTCGGCTGTGACGGGTTTGCAGCCGATGACATTCTGCCTGAGATCACAGTAAAGCTCTGTGACAGCGAAGCGGTGTTTTTTACCTCCAATCTCTGCGGAATATCAAACATTTCAAATTATGATGCTCACAACTCCAAAAAGAGAAAAACCTCCTTTCCTCCGTCAAGAAGCCGTGCCGGAGTGTTGGGAAAATGCCTTGTGCTTAACATCAGAAACGACCTTTCGTTCATAAAAGCGCTTCTTCCTCCTCTCATTCCCTCCATAGCCTTCGCCGCTTCGTGCCTTTCGGGAAAGGACGCGAATGTGTGCAAAAAGCTTAACGACTCACTGAAGCATTTTTGCGAAGCGCCCGACTCACAGAGAAAAATGTTTTTTGAAAACATTCAAAATTTCGAAATAAAAAACAGGTGATTTGATTATTTTCAAATTTTAACCGACATTTGTTAAATGTATATTCATCATTTTTGTTGCGAAAAAGTATAAAATGGTATTGTAAGATTATTGCATTATTGTAATAATGTATCATCATGTAAATATATTGTTACAGGTTCACAAAAACTTTTGCGAACCGGGAGGATTTATGGGACTAAAAATACTGATCGCCGATGATGACACAAACACTTGTGATTTGTTGAAGATCTGTCTTGAAAATGAAGACTATGAAATAGTTGTGGCAAACAACGGCGTGAAAGCTGTTTCCGCATTCAAAATTTACGAACCCGATCTTGTTCTTCTCGACATCATGATGCCCGGCAAGGACGGCTGGCAGGTCTGCCGCGAGATCCGCGAAATCTCCTCCAAGCCCATTATCATGCTCACCGCGAAAAACGAAGTTTTTGACAAGGTCCTCGGTCTCGAGCTTGGAGCTGATGACTTTGTCACAAAGCCTTTTGATACAAAAGAGGTCGTGGCACGCATCAAGGCTGTTTTCCGCCGCTGCGCAGGACACGAAAGCGATGATTCCGAAGTTGTGAAGTTTGACAACCTCGAGATCTCCTTGCAGAAATATGAGCTCAAGCTCAACGGAAAATCGGTGGATATCCCCCCCAAGGAACTCGAGCTTCTCTATTTCCTCACCTCCAACTACAACAGAGTTTTCACCCGTGATCAGCTTCTTGACAAGGTCTGGGGCTTTGACTATCTCGGCGACTCGAGAACTGTTGATGTACATATCAAGAGACTCCGCGAAAAGCTCACAGGCATCTCCGAAAAATGGCAGATCAAGACCGTCTGGGGCGTTGGCTACAAGTTCGAGCTTCTTCAGCAGTAATAAGGAATATAAAACCGCATCTGAACGATGCGGTTTTTGTTATTTTGTAAGATCAAGTCCTCTCTCCCCCACCATGACGCTTCCGTCTTTCAGGGAGATGTATGGCGAGAAAGATACCGTTTCATCTTTATAAGTAAATTCCACAGTCACATCGGAGAAAATATCGCTGATGTTGCAGCATACGATAAAAGGCTCTGCCTTGTCTTTTTCAAATATCAGGGCAGGTGTGTCTGAATCAATGCTGTTCTTGTAAAGCTTCATCCTCATCCCATCATACCGCGGGATTATCAGATAGTATTCACCGCCGGTAACATGGTGGCTTTCAACCTTTTCACTTTCAAGATAATTTTCGGCATAATGGGAATAATCCGGAATGCCGCTGCCATTCATATCATATCCGAGATATGCAACGGCGTAAACATGATGGCTTTCAAAGGGTATGGTTTTTTCGTTCTTGTGAGAACATCCGACAAACACCAAAGAAAGAATGAAAAGAATAACTGCAAAAACACTTTTTTTCATAAAATACGCCTCGCTTTCTTATATGTTTGATGTATTTTTTCAAAAAAAGTTCCGCAGAAAATAAAAACAAAAAGTAATACCTAAATATTGCAATTGCAACACTTTTGTACTATAATGAAAATATATCATCCTATGTTGGCAAAAATGCAAGCAAATGATAATTTTTGACGAGGAGACCGACCATGAAAAAAAGATTATTAAGTATGGTTTTGTGTTTATGCATGCTTATTGGTATGGTAAGCATTTTTAATGTTACGGTGGAGGAACCCAAAGCCGGTGCGAAGCCTTCGGAAACCGCTTCCGTACCCGAGGATGCAAGCGTATATGTTACGGGTGTTGAATGGGAAGGAACGTTTGACAAAAACGGAAACTTTATGAGGAAGAAACCATATATAGTCAGAGTTTCAGTACGCATCAAGGAAGGTCAGGATAAATACATAAAATTCGTTTCCGGAAAAGCAAAGATCAACGGTGCAAATGCAAATGTTATTGAAATATCCGACGATAAACAGCAGGCAGTAATTACTCGCATGCTTACCGAAGGTATCAACACAAGCGTAGTAAGCGGTCTGCTCAATGATGCGGATGTCAACATAATAACGATTTCTGTTCCGGAACCTGTTGCGGGACAGCTACCTTCAAAGGCAGTATCCCTTCAGGAAAGGGCAAAAACAACCATAAGCGATGTTGAATGGACGGGAAGATTCAGCCACGACGGCACATTTATTGCAGGTGCAGAATACTCGGTTAAATTCAAGGTTGTTATAAAGAGTGAGTATAAAGAAGACTCCTACACCCTGAAGGATGCTTCAAAAATCACTGTGAACGGCAAGCAGGCAACTGTAAAAAAGAAAACAACCGCGAAGCTTATGTTACATATGAATTCAAACCCCCATTCCCGAGGGTCAGATCGATATGAGCTATGTGCTTACAAAAGAGCAGGCGGATCATTATTTCGTGGATTATCATAATGACGATTTAATATTCAACGATGAATTTGTAAACTACACAATGGACAATCCTTATGTTTTCGGCCTCGATATGCCGATTGACCGTTATCTTGGAACTGCATATGATTACAAGAAGCCTGAATATCAGTTGTCGTATATAAAACGTATACTGTTTGATTATGAAAAAATGCTCAATACAGTGGTGAATTTGCTGAATGGTGTCATGAACTCAAAGAGGTGTGGATCTCTCCGAACATTGAAACGAGCAGTGCTTACAGCTTTATACACAATATGAGAGATTCGATAAACGATGTCCGTTACGGAAGCGGCGGAGGAAACGTGGGAACATTCAAGGTCTTTGTTTCAAAAGACGTTTGTCCCGAAGGCTGGTATTCCATTATGCCTCAAGGTATTAGGGACCTCGATACCGACGACATAAGAAACTATTCACACTCTTCCTTCCAGTTGTATCTTTACGAGGGAGACGTGTATGAGGCATTCAAGAAGGGCGAATCAGCCGCAGAGCTGTGGTGTCCCGTTCCCGGTCATAAGTTTATCAACCCCATAATGACCCCCGACCGTGTGGCAGAATATGTGAACTGTCAGCATCCCACAACCTATTACTATTCCTGCAAATTCTGTAATACCTGCGAGTATAATCCCAGTCATACCTTTAAGGAAGCAGATGAATATGATGTTTACAGTATAGAAAAGATGGAACATGTTTACGGCGACAGAGTTCTTGCTGACAAAAACTTTGCAGGTTTCAATGCCGACGGCGAAAAGGTATATTTCAAGCAATGTATTTACTGCGGAATGAATCCGAAGGAGGACTTTTTCAGCTATTCCGAAGAGGATTTCAAAAAGGAATACGCAGAATTTTACGGCAAGCCCGGATATGAATATGTAACATATGAATGGTATATGGAACGGCTTAACACCCAATGGGATGACTATAATTCCAAAATGGTTATGTGCGCGACTACCAAGGAGGCTGCTCCCTACGGCTTTGCGGTATATCCCGACAGAGAGACCACTGCAAAATTAAGCGGATGGGCAACCGACGAGGTACGCTGGGCAACACAGCTTCAGCTTACCGACAAAGCGCTTCTCGGCGGTGACTACACTGCCCCCTGCACAAGAGAACAGTTTGTTTCGGTTGCTGTAAAAATGGCAGAAAGAATGCTTGGCAGAGAACTTGAAGCGGCCTCTTTGGGAACCTTTACCGATACAGACAGCATTTATGTAAGAAAAGCGGTCGGTGCCGGCATTACCACAGGAACATCCGCCACCACCTTCTCACCGTATGATACCCTGACCCGCGCCCAGATGGCAACCTTCCTTTACCGAGCGCTTCAATATGTACGCAACAATTCCGATGTAAGATACACTGTATACGATTCGGCTCTCGGCAATTATATTGACGGAGGTCAAATACCTGACTGGGCAAACGAGCCGATGGCATTCATGAATGCCCTGGGACTCATAAAAGGCACCTCCGACACTACCATTGAACCCAACAACACCTGTACTATTGAGCAGGCGCTTATTGTGGCATACCGAAGCCTTGACGCTGATGAGATAGGCTGGTATCAGTCCTTAAACGAATTTCATAACAACTCCCGCGGTTATCTCGGCGGCACATTAAATAAGTTTTTCTCGGTGGGCATCGGAGGAGTAGCGGCTTATTCCAGCTACACCAACGCAGACCGTTATTGGAGCAACAAGCCCCATGATCCCGCAAACCTTCTGGACGGCAAGGATGTGTGGAGAGAGGAAAACGCCCTCCCCGTGCTTGAGCCCTACACAGGCATACAGAGCGCGATTCCCCTGGAAGATTTCATGCCTATCAAGGATGTTGATTAAACACATTTAGAGCATTGCAAAAAGCGGCAACTCAAGAGTTGCCGCTTTTTGCCCTCTTAGGGTTCAAGTCCCTACAAAAAAACAAAAAGAAAGACGCCCTGCGGACGTCTTTCTTTTTGTTGGTCTGAGTGGCGGGACTTGAACCCACGGCCTCTACCACCCCAAGGTAGCGCTCTACCACCTGAGCCACACCCAGATCTGTTCAACGAATGATATTATAGCATTTTGAAATCGATTTGTCAAGGCTTTTTTTGTTTTTTGTCAAAAAAATGTTTAAAAAAGCTTTATGACCAAAAATATACATTTTTACAGGGGAAAACTGTATATTTTTCCCCTGCAAAAACGCTTTATATTATTTTTCTTCCGAAAGCTTGCGTCCCATGATAGCTCCCATTACCGACGCCATCATAAGACCGCGGGTCCAGCCGCTCGAATCTCCAAGACAATGAAGTCCCTCAATGCTTGTATTGAAATCCTCATCCATACGCACGCGGTTGCTGTAAAATTTAAGTTCGGGCGAATAAAGGAGCGTTTCGGTCGAGGCAAAGCCCGGCACCACCTCGTCTACTGCCTGTATAAAGTTGATTATATTCATCATGGCACGATAGGGCATTGCAGCGGTGATATCACCTGCCACCGCATCCACAAGGGTAGGCTTGAGATTTGACTGCGCAAGCTCCTTGGGCCAGGTGCGCTTTCCGTCAAGAATGTCTCCAAATCGCTGACAAAGGATGTGCCCGTTGGCAAGCATATTCGTGAGCTCTCCGACCTTTTGTGCATAGGCGATAGGCTGATTGAAGGGAGTGCTGAAATTGTGCGAGCAAAGAATGGCAAGATTTGTGTTTGAGGATTTGAGTTCCTTGTATGAATGTCCGTTTACGACGGCAAGGTCATTGTCATAGTTTTCCTGACTGACAAAACCTCCGGGATTCTGGCAGAAGGTACGGACCTTGTTTTTGAAAGGTCGGGGGTAACCGATCAGCTTTGATTCATAAAGTACCTCATTCACCTGCTCCATTACCTCGTTGCGCACCTCAACGCGCACGCCGATATCAACCGTTCCCGGATCATGGGCAATATTATGCTCTGCACAGATGTGCTCGAGCCAATCGGCACCTCTTCTTCCTGTGGCAACAACGGTATGCTTTGCTTCAATGTCATATTCAACGCGTCCGTCGGTGATGTGAGCTCCCATGCAGACCGAATCCTTGAGGATAAGATTTGTACATTCAAAGCCAAACATGATCTCAACGCCGTTATTGAGAAGATACTGCTCAATGGCGTAATAGATATCCTGAGCCTTTTCGGTGCCGAGATGGCGGATGGGACAATCGACAAGCTTGAGTCCTGCCTTGATTGCTCTTTTTCTGATCTCCTTGACAGCCTCAGGGTTGCTGACTCCCTCCACATGGGTATCAGCTCCGAATTCGAGATAGATGCTGTCAACATAATCTATCATTTCCTGCGCTTTCTGCTCGCCGATAAGGTTTGGAAGATCTCCGCCCACATCCGAGCTTAACGACAGCTTTCCGTCAGAAAAAGCACCTGCTCCCGAAAATCCTGTGGTAATATGGCAGTAGGGCTTGCAATTTGCACAGCTTTTTATCTTGCTTTTGGGGCATGAGCGGTTCTCGATCGCTCTTCCCTTTTCAACGATAAGTATTTTTTCTTTTCTTCCGCATCTTATCATTTCAAGAGCGGTAAAAATTCCGGCGGGACCTGCGCCGACGATGAGTATATCTTTTTTCATATCGAATATTCTACCTCCGATATCAGTATTTTTGAGAATCATAAAAGACCTTTAATAATATATCATGCGAAAAGGCGGTCTTTGTTAAAAGAATTGAAATTTTCATGCTGATATATGAAAAAATGCATTTTTTCTCTTGACAAACGGGCGTTTTTGTCATATAATCTGTTTCAAGCTGTAAAAAGCGCGACAATCGAATATATCAGGGGTGCTGTGCGCATATCCTTTCGGACGCGAAAGAAATGCAAACGGCTGAGATGGGATCTCTCCCGAACCCTTTTAACCTGTTCGGATAATACCGGCGTAGGAAGATATTTCACAACACAATATCATTGTTGAAATCACCGCACCGATGTATTCAGTGCGGTTTTTGTTTTTCCCGGGGACAGACCGCAGTCGCAACAAAGCTTTTTTGGCTAATTAACGAAAGGAAAAACAAAAAATGAACAACAAAAGAAATCCAAGGCTTTACGCCCTTGTCGAATGTGCCATCCTTGTGGCGCTGAGCTTTGTGTTAAGCCTTATCAAAATTTTCGAGATGCCCTTCGGAGGCTCTGTCACCTTACTCAGTATGCTTCCCGTCTGTGTCGCTGCTTTGCGCCATGGTCCGAAATGGGGACTTTCCGCCGCCTTTGTCTATTCCATGACTCAGGCGCTTGTTTCGGGAGCCGCCGGTTGGGGTCTCACGCCCGGTGTGCTTGTCACCTGCTATCTTCTCGACTACATTGTTGCTTTCACCGTGCTCGGACTTTGCGGCTTTTTCAGCCAAAAAAGCGCTGTTATTCAATCAATAAGCGTTGTGGGCGTGTGCTTTTTGCGCTTTGTCTGCCACTATATGTCGGGCGTCACCATCTGGAAATCCTCCGCCTTTGACGCAGGCTACACAAATCCATATCTCTATTCGCTTCTCTACAACGGAGCATATATGCTTCCCGAGGCGATATTTACCGCCGTCGGTGCTTTTATCATCATCAAAGCCTTCAAGTCAAGAAAGATGCTCTGACAAAAGCTCTGAATCTTCGAAGGGCAGACATTCGATTTGCATTTCCTGTCTTGTGACAGGATGAGGAAAGCTTACCGCGGTGCAATGAAGAAACAAGGTCTTTCCCGAAATCTCCTTGCCATAGAGATAATCATATTTCAAGGGACAGCCTATGTGTGCCATATGCACCCTTATCTGATGGGTTCTGCCTGTTATGGGGCGGACAAGAGCGACAGCGCTTTTGTCCGCTCTTTTTTCAACTATCTCATATTCGGTGAGCGCTTCTTTTCCGTCCTCCCGCACTCTGCGTTTTATGACGCTGTCGGGACATCTGCCGATGGGAGCATTTATATTTCCCGAATCGGCACCGGGACAGACAGACAAAAGGGCAAGATAGCTCTTTTTTATTCTTCCCTCTTTCATATCCTCCGACATAACTGTGGCGGAAAGCTTGTTTTTTGCGATAAGCACAATACCCGTCGTGTCTCGGTCAAGGCGGGTTATGGGACGAAAAACAAAATTCTCGCCGCGATAATAATACATCACGGCATTGCCCAGAGTGTTGTCGTAATTATAGGCGCTGGGGTGGATGGGCATATCCTTCGGCTTTGACACGGCAAGCACATCTTCGTCCTCATATATCACATGAATGGGAAGCTCGACCGGCACAACATTTTCCGAAGGCTTTTCCTCAGAAATTTTCAGCATGATCGTCTGACCTGAGTTCACCCTTTCGCGCACTGTCACATTAACACCGTCAAGAAGGATTCCTCCCCGGCGTTTAAGCTCGGGCAAAAGACGGGACGAAACACAAAGCTTTCTTTTCAAAAGCTCTCCCACTGTTTTTTTGTCGTCGGCAGCATCCACTGTATATCTGATCTCTCTTATCATTTTCTGTCAATTCTCCGTGTATATGTTTGTTTTTATATCACTCGATCTTTTTTTGAAATAATTTCTCATATACAGAATCAGGAAAAAACCTATCAGCGGGAAAACAGCGGATCCAAAGATTGCCGCACGCATTCCAAGCTGTTCGGCTGTCATTCCGAGCTTTTCCGCAAAATATGCCGCCTTTGCGCTTGCACCCACCATGTCCGCCACAATTCCCACAAGCTGCGGTGCAAAGGATGCTCCCGCATCACCACCTGCCGCCATGAGGGCATAAACCGCAACGCCGGCAAGGGGGAATTTTTCTCCGACAAAAGCAATGGTTCCCGGCCAGAGCATAGAGGTACAAAGTCCTGTCAATACACAGGCCACAAGACTTACGATCGGAGAAAGGCTAACACTTGCCGCCACATAGCACACAAAAGCACCTGCCATGCCGAAAAGCATAACTTTCAGGATATTTCTTCCGTATTTTGCATAAAGACTTCGTCCGATGCCGAGAAAAAACGCAAAAAGAGCCATGCCGAATATGTCGCCCCATGCTTTCGGTATACCTGCTGCCATTTCGAGAAAACCCGATATCCACTGGGTCATGGTACATTCAGAGGCACCACCGAGAAAAATGCAGATCATGCAGAGAATAACTCCCTTTGAAAAAAGCTTTTCGCTCGACTTCTTTTCGCCATCGGTCTCCATATCGGGAAGCTCGGCGCGAGCAAACATCACAGCAGCGACAAGAGGAATGATCGTCCAGAAAAGAGCAAGATACATCCAGTTACAAGCTCCGAAAAGTTTGAAAAACACCGTGTTAATGATGACAGCGCCCACAACACCCCAAGCATATGTTGAATGGAGCTTGCTCATATCGCGTTCGGGATTCTCGGACGGCATTGCCGCCACCATCGGGCTCATTAAAACCTCCGCAAGTCCTGCCGACACAGAAAAGATAACAATGCCGACACAAAGCCAGATATACGCGAAATCGGGAAATACCGACGGCATAACAGCATAGCACAAAAGTCCTGCCGCCGTTATGAGCGGCATGGCACGCACTGTTTTGTGGATGTTGAATATTTTTGAGAAAAAAGAAAAGATCAGGTCGACAATAAGCTGTGTGAAAGCGCATATCACCGAAAGAAAACCCAAAAGAGTGTAAGACAGTCCGTACATTTCACGGAAAGTCAGAAAAAGCATCGGAGTCAGCGCGACGATTGCCGCCATTGTTATGTTTGTGCCGTAGCAGGCATATTTTGCAAGTGAATATTTTTTGTTTAACATAGCAGTACCTTGTGAAATAACATTTGTCATCAGAGCCGAAACAAAACCGCCTTTACCACAAGGCGGTTTTGTCAAAAATCGTATTTTACTTGGTTCCGAAAATTCTGTCTCCGGCATCGCCAAGACCCGGAACGATATAGCATCTTTCGTTGAGTCCCTCGTCCACATTCGCGCAATAGATCTCCACATCCGGATGCTTCTTTGACAAAGCTTCAATGCCCTCGGGAGCGGCGATGACACAAAGGAACTTTATGTGAGTGGCACCATATGACTTTATCTGCGAAATGGCATCGATCGCCGAACCACCTGTGGCAAGCATGGGGTCAACCACAACCACAAGTCTCTTGTCGATATCGGGAGGGAGCTTGCAGTAATATTCGTGAGGAAGCATGGTTTCTTCATCGCGATACATACCGATATGTCCGACCTTTGCGGTGGGAACAAGACTCAGAAGTCCGTTCACCATGCCAAGTCCCGCACGAAGTATCGGAACCACCGCAATATCCTTGCCCATAATCATTTTCTGGGTGGTCTTTGTTATGGGGGTTTCGATCTCCACATCCTCAAGAGGAAGATCTCTCAGCGCCTCAAAGCACATGAGCATGGTGATCTCCTCCACAAGCTCTCGGAATTCCTTGTTTGTGGTCGAAATCTGACGAAGGATCGTCGTTTTATGCTGTATGAGCGGGTGATCGAAAATTACAACATTTTTCATTTTTATATCTCCGTTTTTACTGATCGTCTTTTGCTTTCGATACCACAAGATTTGTAATGATACCAAGGATAAGTGCGCAGGCGATGGATGTGATGGTTACCTTTCCGAAGGTGAGAGTAAGACCGCCGATACCTGCAATGAGGATCACAGACACTACGAACAGATTCTTGTTCTGATTGAGGTCGACCTTCTGAACCATCTTGAGACCCGAAACAGCGATGAAGCCGTAAAGTGCCATACAGACGCCGCCCATTACGCACGAGGGGATGGAATTTACAAATGCGATAAAGGGCGAGATGAAAGCAATAAGCACCGCAAGAATTGCCGCAGTCAGAATGGTGAGAACAGATGCATTTCCTGTGATGGCAACACATCCGACCGATTCACCATAGGTGGTGTTGGGGCATCCGCCAAAGAAAGCTCCGACCATAGAACCGACACCGTCGCCGAGGAGAGTTCTGTGAAGACCGGGCTCCTCAAGAAGATCGTTTTCGATGATGGAAGAAATGTTCTTATGGTCTGCGATGTGTTCCGCAAAAACAACAAACGCAACGGGAATATATGCCACGGCAATTGTGCTGATATACGAAGCATTGATCTCAGATACGCCCTTAAAAGCTGTCATAAATGTGAAATCGGGCACCGCAAAGAAAGTGCCAAGGCTGACGCCATTTTCAACAAGTGCCATAAAAGGAGCAACATTAAGCACCTTGATGGCATCAATATTTGCCGCATAACCTATGGCTGTAAAAATGCCTGCTGTGGCATATCCGCCGAGGATACCGATGATAAAGGGAATGAGCTTCATTGTTCTCTTGCCGTAGACCGAGCAGATAACAGTAACAAGAAGTGTAACGATTCCGCACAAAACAGTTACAATGGGAGAAGCCGCAACACCCTCGATGCTTCCTTTTGTCATGTCGCCGATAGCGTTGGAAGCAAGGCTGAGTCCGATGATGGCAACGGTGGGACCGATTACAACCGCAGGCATGAGCTTGTTGATCCATTTTACACCGGCGAACTTAACGATGATCGCGATGACAACATAAACAAGACCCGCAAAAACAGCACCGATGATAAGTCCCAAAAATCCGAGAGACATTGACACGCCGCCCGCAAAGGCCGCTATCATAGAGCCGATAAAGGCAAAGGATGAGCCGAGGAATACCGGCGACTTCATTTTTGTGAAAAGAATGTAGACAAGTGTACCCACACCGGCACCAAAAAGCGCTGCCGCAGAGCTCATGTCAGTACCGCAGGTGCCATTGATTATGACCGGCACAACAAGCGTTGCTGTCATAATTGCCAACAACTGTTGGAACGCGTAGACGATAAGTTGTCCAAACCCGGGTTTGTCCTTGACTCCATAGATCAACTTCATTTTATTATCCTCCATTTTCCTTATGCCGCAAAATTTTCGTGAAGCGACATAATCTACATAAAATATACATCAATTCACAGGTTTTGTCAATCTGTAACAGCGATTTATTCCAAATATATTTGCTTTCCGTCGTTTTGCACAAAAACAATGCGAGCTTTTATGTCAAAAATAACGCTGAAAAAACACAAATCTCACAGCGATTCTTACAAAAGCTGAAAAAACTCGTCTCCCCTATCGTCAATAATCACAAACAGCTTTGCTTGTTTTTGTTGCTTTTGCCTTGCTAATTTTGAATTGTTTCATAATTATAACAATATGTACGATATTTCACTTGACAAAAGCTTCAAAAAACATCATAATTATATCAAAGCATCCTCAACTCCCCCTTGGGGTGGAATTTTATTAACACAGAGAAAAAGTATGAAAAAAAGGATTTTGGCCATCATTCTTTCGGTGATGCTCGTGGTATGCGCCATGCCCCTCACCTTCTCACAGGTATCGGCGGCAACTCCCACGGTTGAGATCATCGACGGTCAGAGAACTGTTTTCCTCTCGGGCTTTGGAAGAATGAACTATCAGAACGAAACAAGAACAGCTTTCCGCACCTTTGATGAGGCACTGGCGGCTCTCGGAACCGAGGGCGGACGAATCTGCTTCTCGGGCACTCTCAATCTTGCCGAATGGCAGGATGTCGCAGGTCGAGCTCCCATCACCTTCGAGGGCATCGGAAACAAGGTTTCGGGAAGCAAGCTCGATTTCGGTGAAAAAACCGAGATAAGCTTTCTTGGCGATACATATGTTTCGAACCTCATGCTCGTCACACAGCCAGATGTTCCGATCATCACAAACGGAAATGTTTTTACATCGATCGGCAGCATCGAATGTAATTACAGCGAAAAATTTGTTGACGGCGGAAACAACATCATAACATATCTTGCACCGTTTGTTGTGGCAACAGGAACCTACACCACCGGCGCAAACGCAGGAAAAGTCACCCTCTCCGCAGGACAGCATTCTGTTGTATCTGCCGGTTCTTTTGCCGGAAGCTCTGTTAATGGTACAACAAATTTTGCCATCTCAGGCGGCAATTTTGAAGAGGTCTATGCCGGCAACTACTCCACCTCGGGCACCTTCACAGGCACCTCCAATGTTACGGTTTCGGGCGGAAAGATCGCAAAGCTTGTGGCAGGCTCCGAAAGCGGAACCACAAACGCCAACCTCAATATTGTGATAGATGGCGGCGAAACAACAACTCTCTTCATCGGCTCTGAAAACGGCTCTTCCGTCGGTGGAAATGTGTGCATTTCTCTTTATGACGGTGTGGTCAAGGAAATGGTCAGCGCCAAGAGCAACATCCAAGGCAAGGTCATCATCATCGATGCCACAAAGAGCAAGAAGATTCCCGACGGCTCTTACGACTATCTCATCACAGCCGATGGAGTAAAGCTTTCCCCCGTTTACAACGGCACGACTCTTGCAGGCTTTTCGGTTTATGATTCCAACGGTTTTATTCCCTCAAAAGTATTTGCCAACGGCACACAAATTTCTCCCGTAAACTCTGTCTACCCCCTCCCCGAAGGCAAAATCACAGTCACCTGCGAATCTGCGGGAGCCATCACTCCCAACAGAGAAGCTTCCTATGTGGCAGGCTACGAGGACGGTACCTTCAAGCCTCAGAACAATATCACAAGAGCTGAAGCTGTCACCATGCTTTCGAGAATCATCTGCACCGACATTTCTCAGCTTTCGTCAATCGTTAATTGCGATTATTCGGATGTTGCGGCAACCGACTGGTATATGCCTGTTATCGGCTTCTTCCAGAGCCTCGGATATCTCGACAAGCTTGAGGGTGTGGGCAACACCATCTCCCCTAAGCAGTATATCACCCGAGGTGAATTTGCCGAGCTTTCAAGACACGTTATCACAGCTTTGTATGAAGGCAAAGAATTCGGCATCAAGCTCTTCCCCGATGTGACAGACGCAAATCCTTATTATGATTCCATCGGTCAGCTCGGTTATCTCGGAGTCATCGGCGGCTACGAGGACGGCACCTTCAAGTCTGACAACAATATCACACGCGCCGAAGCGGTTACCATGGTAAACCGTTTCCTTGGCAGAACCCCGACAGGAAATGCAGGCGCTACCGTCTTCTTTGACATTGAATCCCACTGGGCAAAGTCTCAGATCCTTGCAGCGTGCTATTCCGCTGTCAGTGCAGGCAACACAGTCTGGACTCTCGGCACAGATATCACAAAGGGTTCTTTTGAGCTTCTCTCGGGAGATGTGACCGTCGGAGACCAGATCAGAAACCTCTACAACAAAATCCCCACAATTCCCGAAAAGGATGCCATCGCGGGAATCGATGCAATTTCAAAATGGCAGATAAACAACATAATCAATTCCGAAAGCGATATTCCTGCCACCGGCAACAAATTCTATGTTTCGCCCAACGGCAACGATGACAACGACGGTCTTTCGCCTGCCACCGCATGGAAATCGCTCGACCGCATCGCAGGCATCAAGGCAATGAAGACCATAAAGCCAGGCGACACCATTCTGTTTGAACGCGGCGGCGAATGGAGAGGTATTCTTTCCTGTATCGCAGGAGTCACATATTCCGCATACGGCGAAGGCCCCAAGCCTGTCTTCAATGCATCAAAGAAGAATTATGCCGATCCCGCTCTCTGGACTCCTACCGAATATCCCAACATCTACAAGCTGTCCGACAAGCTTTCAAACTGCGGACTTATGGCATTCAACTTCACAGGCGAGCTCGGCAACTACAACGAGCTTCTGGGCATTCTCAGACTCAAGGGTCTTAATGGCGTTGAAAGCTATGCCGACCTCAAGGATGACCTTGAATTTTACAGTGATCTTTCAACCAGCGAAGTATATCTCTACAGCCTCGAAGGCAACCCCGGCGAAAGATTTGATTCCATCGAAATCGCCCACGGCACAAACTCCACCATCATTCCCCAGCCCGGTAATGTAACCCTTGACAACCTCAACTTCCGCTTCTGCGGTCAGCACGGTGTCGGTGTCGGCGGACATCAGAACATCAAAGTCCAGAACTGTATTTTCGATTATCTGGGCGGATCTGTTCTTCGCGGTTTCCACGGTGTAAACACCACACGCTACGGAAATGCTCTCCAGGTCTACGGCAGCTGCGACGGTTGGTATCTTTACAACAACTGGATCTATCAGATCTATGACACAGGTGTCACACATCAGTACAACACTCCGTATGATCCCGGAAATGCCACAATGGATCATGTTGACTATGTCGGAAATGTCATTGAATATTGCCACTGGTCGATCGAATACTACAATCCCGATTACGGAAACACTGTTCACACCTTCCACAACACCTATATTGCAGACAACATCTGCCGCATGAACGGTTACGGATGGGGTACAAGAATAAGAGGTGCAACTGCTCTCTTCCAGAGTGCGAGCATCACCGAAAACACAAAGAATTTTGTTACAGAGAACAACATCTTTGACCGCGGAAAGTCAATACTCTTCAACTGTAATTCCGTAGGCGACCGTGAGCTTGAGCTTCGCAACAACATCTATGTCCAGAACCTCGGCGGACCATTTGCCAGATTCTTCGGCAACTCCTTTAACGCAGATGAAACCACAAAAACAAAGCTCAGAAATCACGCAAACGATTCCACATCCCATGTTCTCTTCAACAACGACACAACCATCACAAATTATCCCGGATAAGCAAACGACAAACCGCAGCATTTTGCTGCGGTTT
The DNA here is from genome assembly GCA_045532035.1 of Eubacteriales bacterium. Lineage (GTDB taxonomy): Bacteria > Bacillota > Clostridia > Oscillospirales > CAG-382 > UMGS1052. The sequence continues at coordinate 18,621 of JAZSFD010000004.1, forward strand.
GAACTTGCTGGCAAAGGGTATATAATAATTGCTGTTGGCAATATGCACAAACAGGGAATGTCATAATACCTCCATTGCCTGAAAGGGCGGCTGATTGATACGCCCATTTT
>JAZSFD010000067.1:0-6772 GCA_045532035.1 Eubacteriales bacterium
AAAGTGTCTGAGCAATGTCTGCTTACCGCCGCTGTGCAAAATATGAAGAAGATTGCTATGGCTCTCTTCTGTTCTTTTTTCTTTTTCCCAAAAATCAAACCCACCTATTGTTGAAAAGAGGTGGGTTTGTCAGTAGTCTGACCGCAGAGAAATCTGCGGTCTTTTTTTTCTTAGTTTTTGTCAAAAAGTGAAAGTATGCTTGATTTATTTGTTGCGGTGTGCTATAATGAATTCAACGAAGTTGAATTCAGCTAAATTCGCCTGACGGCGAGCTAAATGTGCTGACGCACGCTAAATTACTTCGTAGCTAAATTGACCTTCGGTCAGCTACATAAGCGAATTTAATTTAGCTACTCCGAAGGAGTTATTTAGCTATGAAGCGAAGTGGAATAATTTAGCTTTGCAACTTGTTGCAAAATTTAGCTAAAAAGTTTGGCTTGTAAATTGTTCATTGAGAATTCAACGAAGTTGAATTCAGCTAAATTCGCCTGACGGCGAGCTAAATGTGCTGACGAACGCTAAATTACTTCGTAGCTAAATTGACCTTCGGTCAGCTACATAAGCGAATTTAATTTAGCTACTCCGAAGGAGTTATTTAGCTATGAAGCGAAGTGGAATAATTTAGCTTTGCACGACAGTGCAAAATTTAGCTAAAATGAGTGGTATCCAAACCGTCTGTCCGCATATAATGGATCCGACGGAATCTGCAATATACCATACGGTGTGATATGCTTTTCAGGATACAAAAAACAGGTCATTGAAGAAATGTAACAGTGAATATTTGGCAGGCTTTTGTTTGTTAAGAAAAGGCGGTTTTTTATGGCAGAAATAAGCTTTCCTTATGGAAAAGGAATTCTTAAATACAATTTCAATGATGATGAATTAAAAGGAATCTTGACTTCTTCGGTGGAAGAATACAAGCCGGCAAAAAGTCAGGAAGAGCTTGTCAAAGAGGCAATATCAAATCCTTGCGGTTCACCGGCTTTAAGTGAGCTGGCGATAAATAAAAAAAGAGTTGTCATAATTGCAAGCGACCACACAAGACCTGTGCCCTCAAAGGTCATTATGCCTTTTATGCTTGAAGAAATAAGAAAGGGAAATCCCGATGCGGATATAACAATTCTTATTGCCACCGGATGTCACCGAGGAACAACAAAAGATGAGCTTATAAACAAGTTTGGTGAAGATATTGTTAAAAATGAAAAGATATATATTCACGACTGTGACGAAAAAGAAATGCTTGTAAATATCGGAACTCTGCCTTCCGGGGGAGAGTGTGAGATAAATTCCCTCGCGTACGAAGCGGACCTTTTGGTTGCGGAAGGTTTTATTGAGCCCCATTTCTTCGCAGGCTTTTCGGGAGGAAGAAAAAGTGTTTTGCCCGGTGTTGCAGGAAGAAAAACGGTTCTTGCAAATCATTGCTCCGAGTTTATCGCTCACCCGAAAGCAAGAACCGGAAGTCTTGAAGGAAATCCGATTCATGCCGATATGCTTTGGGCGGCGGAAAAAGCCAGGCTCAGATTTATTGTTAATGTTGTTATAAATGCCGAGAAAAAGGTTATATTTGCGGCGGCAGGCGATTTGAAAGAAGCACACAAAAAGGGGACGGATTTTCTTTCTTCTCTTTGCGGAGCAGAGGCAATTCCTGCAGATATTGCAATCTCCACCAACGGCGGTTATCCTCTTGACCAGAATGTTTATCAGGCGGTTAAAGGGATGACGGCAGCAGAGGCAACAGTTAAAAAAGATGGTGTTATTATAATGCTGGCACAGTCCGGCGATGGATGCGGCGGCGATGATTTTTATCATCAGCTTGCGGATGAAGATGACCTTGAAAAAACAATGGAAGGATTTTTGAAGCGTTCGAGAGGGGAAACCGTTCCCGATCAGTGGGAGGCACAAATTCTTCTGCGTATTTTGTTGCACGCAAGGGTTATATATGTGTCTGATATGCCCGATGAAATAATAAGAAATATGCATATGCTTCCGGCACATTCCCTTGACGAGGCAATGTGTCTGGCAAGAAAAATTTTGAAAAAGGAAAAACCGAGCGTTGTTGCCGTACCTGACGGGGTGGCTGTGTGTGTTCGGGCAAAGCTTGAATGCAGCTGAATTCAGCGGTCATAAGCGCTTAGTATGCCGAAAGTAATATAAATTCCCGAGAAAATTTGTGATACATAGTTTGTACGCGATATATTTTCGATGCGATATATCTTTTAGGGTGTGAAAAAGGAATTCTGTTTTTGCACATCGTATATGCTGTGCCCCACAACCCTTAAAGGAAAAATAAAGTGGTTTCCGTCGGTGTTTACTCTGACATAACCTGCAACATCTCCCACAAGCGACTCTGCCTTTCCGATCTCGACCGAAAGGTCAATGGTGTCATCCGAGCCTTTGGCTCTTGTGATATATATTGTATCAGCATTTGTGACCGTAAGTATTTGTGACGGTGAGTTTTGCGTGCTGAAATTGAAAACAAGCTCATTTTTGTCGGCAAGCTTTATGCTTTCAAAGTTTTCGACGGCAAAGGTCAGCATTTCCTTGTGATCGTTCCAATCCTGCCTGTCATTAAGTGTCACCGCCACAAAACGGCTGTCACCCGATTTTCCGCTTGTAACAAGGCATCTTCCTGCGGCCTGTGTGTAGCCCGTTTTGACTCCGTCGCAGAGATCAAAGCTTCTCAAAAGCCTGTTGTGATTTGAAAAATACCGGGCCCGACAGTTTTCGCGTTCGGGAATGATATATTTGTCGGTCGAAACAAGCTGTCTGAAAACTTCGTTTTTCATGGCGTATGCCGAAAGAAGAGCAAGCTCATGCGCTGTGGTATAATGATTTTCGGATGTAAGCCCGTGGGGGTTGTCAAAGTGGGTGTTTGAAAGCCCGAGAGTCTTTGCTTTCTCATTCATCAGCTCGCAAAAGCTTTCCGCATCTCCTGCCACATGAATGGCAACAGCTGTTGCGGCATCATTTCCCGATTCAAGCATAAGGCCATAAAGAAGCTCGCGCATCGTCAGCTTTTCCCCTGCAAGAAGATAGATGGAGGAGCCCTCAACACCGCAGACCTCAGCAGGGATAGTGACAGTTTCGTCGATATCACAGTTTTCAAGGGCGATTATTGCCGTCATGATCTTTGTGGTGCTTGCCATGGGAAGTCTTTCATTTTCGTTTTTCGAAAACAGAAGCTGTCCCGAATTTGCATCAATAAGAGCGCAAGCCTGCGCAGAGGATGTGGGATATGCGCTTTGCGGAATGTCAAATTGCACAGACGCTTCGATTGCCGCATCCGAAAGGGGTGGTGCTTCAGGCACTTTGCCGATATATGCGGCATAAAAAAATATAAGAACCGAAAACACAGCACTTGCGGCGGCATAGCTTATGGCATCGATAAGTTTTTTGTCGGTCATGTTAGCTCCAAAAAGTTGCTTTGCTATATAATTCTATGCGGAATTTTTCCGCATATAACCATGAAAAGGAATATGGTATGAAAGAAGTCAGAATACAAAAGTTTATTGCCGATTGCGGATTTATGTCCCGCAGAGCGGCGGAAAAAGAGATCGAAATGGGTCGTGTGACCGTCAACGGTGAAAAGGCGACCATCGGCATGAAGGTTGACCCCTATCAAGACAAGGTGAAGGTGGCGGGAAAGACCTGCCGAAGCGCCGAACGCAAGGTTTATGTCATGCTCAACAAGCCCCGCGGATATGTGACCACCATGAGCGACGAAAAGGGAAGAAAATGTATTCCCGAGCTGATGGAGGAGTTGTCTGTGCGGGTCTATCCCTGCGGAAGGCTTGATATGGATTCGGAAGGACTTCTTCTTCTGACCAACGACGGAACTGTGGCAGACAAGCTCATGCATCCCAAGAACCATCTTGAAAAGATCTACCATGTAAAGCTTCGCGGCGAGATCCCTCAGGAGGTTATCAACCGCCTGGCAGAGCCCATGGAGATCGACGGCTATAAGCTGAAGCCTGTGACGGTAGCTCTCATCTCCCGCAAGGAGGGAGCGACGGTTTTGCGCTTCACCCTTTCGGAGGGAAGAAACCGTCAGATCAGAAAAATGTGCGAAAAGGTAGGACTTGAGGTCGTTCGTCTGCGCAGGATCGCAGTGGGAGAGCTGAACATCGGCACTCTTCGTCCCGGACAGTGGCGTTTTCTCAATCACTCCGAGACCGAATATCTCAAGAATCTTTGAAGGAGTATGGAAAATGCTTGAAATATTGCCTGTAAAAACCAAGGAAGAACAAAAAGAATTTTGCGAAAAGCTCGGAATCGACTATGACCCCGACATGATGGCATATGCCGCCTATGACGACAAGACTTTCCGCGGCATCTCGCTTTTCAGGATAGTGGAAAAGGACTGCGTTATTTATAAAATAAAGCTTGTTTGTGGCATCGACGATTATCTTGCAAGCTATCTTCTTGCAAAGGCACCTCTTAATTTTGCAAATCTTTGCGGAATCAAGACTGCAATCTTTGCAGACAGTGACAAAAAGCTTGCACGCGATCTTGAATTTCTTGAAAAGGACGGGGTATACACCCTCTCTCTTGAAAACTATTTCACCACCCCCTGCTCAAGACATTCCGAAAAAAACTGATGGATAAAAATCTTGTCTTTGACAAAGAACGGTTTATCGGCGCCTGCAGCCTTGTGGCGCTCATTGAGGCGGAAAACGGGTACACCCAGAGTCTTTGCCTTGGAAAAGGCTCAAAGCGCGTGACGAGCAGTAAAAGCCGTGAGGGAGAATCGAACATCGGAGGCTTGGGCGAGGGAACTCTTCACCTTGTGCTGAAAAACTATATTTCGGCAAACCGCGAAGATCAGGAGATAAAGTATGGTAAAAAAGTCATCGATGTTTTCCTTGACGGGAGGGCATATGAGATACAGACGAGGAATTTTTCCTCACTGAAATCAAAGCTTGAGGCGTTTTTGCCAGAGCTTTGCGTGACGGTGATTTTTCCCGCCATTCGCGAAAAGCACATCGCCTGGACAGACCCCGAAACAGGGGAGATGACCGATTTTCGGAAAAGCCCCAAGAAAGAGAATGTATATACTCTCTTCTCCGAGCTTATTTATATAAAGGACTATCTTTCGGCAGAGAACCTTTCGTTCTGCGTTTTCGAGCTTGCGGCAAACGAAACAAAGCTTTTGTCGGGCAGATCCCATGACCGTAAAAAATACGGCGCTGTCAGGCTCAACAGAGTTCCGACCGACCTTTTTTCGGTGGAATATTTTGAAAGTTCAAAGGATTTTGCCCGTCTTTTGCCCGACACGGAGGAATTCACCGTCAAAAGTGTTGCTCATCATGCGGGAATTGATGTGGCTCTTGCAAGAAAAATGCTCTATTGCCTGTGCGCGGCAGGCGTGATATGTCATCTGCGCAACGAAAAGCGCGAAAAAATATATACTTTAACAAAATAAACGCATAAGAATAAATAAAGAAAGGCAGATTATTATGAAAACATCACTTGTAATTATGGCGGCGGGACTCGGTTCAAGATATAGCGGCGGCATAAAGCAGCTGGCGAAGATCGGACCGAGTGACGAGATTCTCATGGATTACTCGATATATGATGCGCGAAGATGCGGCTTTGACAAGATCGTTTTTGTCATCCGCCATGCCATTGAGAAGGATTTCCGCGAAATAATCGGAAACAGAATCGAAAAGGTCTGCGATGTGGACTATGTGTTCCAGGAGCTTGACGTTCTTCCGAAAGGCTTCGAAAAGCCTTCCGACAGAACAAAGCCCTGGGGAACAGGTCATGCCATCCTTTGCTGTAAGGATGTGGTAAACGAGCCCTTTGCGGTCATTAACGCCGATGATTTTTATGGAATGCAGGGCTTTGCCCAGATTCATGACCACCTCACAAAGCCTGCCTGCTGTGCTGATGTGGAGGATATCTGCCTTGCGGGATATATCCTCAAAAACACTCTCAGCGAAAACGGCGGCGTTTCCCGCGGTGTGTGCAGTGTTGATGCAAACGGATATCTTGTGGACGTCACCGAGACCCACAAGCTGCGCATGGAAAACGGTGTCATGATGTCGGAATCGGGAGCGGGAATTTCTCCCGAAGCTTATGTTTCGATGAATATGTGGGGACTTCGCCCGACATTCTTTGAAAAGCTTGAAAACGGCTTTGTTGACTTTCTTTCGAAGCTTGAGGACGGCGATATCAAGAGCGAATATCTTCTTCCCGGAAAGATCGATGAGCTTATAAAGGCAGGCCGCGCCCGCGCAAAGCTTCTTCCCACCTCCGAAAAATGGTTCGGCCTTACATACAGCGAGGATCTTCATGCATCAAAGGCGGCAATTAATGCACTTGTTCAGGCGGGAGAATACCCGACGGATATCATAGGGGCGCTTTCAGAGCTTTGATTTCATAAAAAGATTATAGGGGACGATTTCATATCGTCCCTTGTTTTTTTGCATTAATGGAACTCCAACTCCCGCAGTCACGGATTTGCCGTGCCACCACACTTGCGAGGGAGGCAAAATGCGGCTTCTCCTTGAGGAGAGGCTCCGCCGCAGGCGGTGGTGAGGTGTAGCCGTTTACGGCGTTTACATTCTTCCACCTCATCCGAGTTTTACTTCGCAAAACCCACCTTCCCCTCAAGAGGAAGGCTAAATGAGGCTCCTCCTTTGGGGGAGCTGGCGCGAAGCGACTGAGGGAGTTGGAGTTTTTGCCATCCATCTGATTCTGACTCCTTCCGTCTTCGCCTGCGGCGAATCTACCTCCCTCAAGAGGAAGGCAAGAATGGCTCCTCCTTTGG
>JAZSFD010000005.1:0-34983 GCA_045532035.1 Eubacteriales bacterium
CCAAAGGAGGAGCCATTCTTGCCTTCCTCTTGAGGGAGGTAGATTCGCCGCAGGCGAAGACGGAAGGAGTCAGAATCAGATGGATGGCAAAAACTCCAACTCCCTCAGTCGCTTCGCGCCAGCTCCCCCAAAGGAGGAGCCATTCTTGCCTCCCTTTGACGGTGGGATGAGGGGATGACAACACAAAAAAATCCGCAGAATGATCTGCGGATTCTTCATGTCATATTGTGCCGTTATACAAATATTGTTCCGTGTTTTTTATAGTTTTCCCTTGCCATATTCAGGGTGAGCCCTCTGTTTTCAACGCTTGGTTCGTCGTCCGAGCTTATGAAAACATCGTTTTCCCAACGGCATTCGGGGCAGATGAAAGCTATTGCTTTTTCTGCCGGAACGGGCAGAGTTTCGCATTTACAGCATAAGCATTTATACATATCGTAGTATAGCATTGCTTACGGTTGCTACACAAAACCGTGTAAATTTGCGATTAAAGCTTGATCTCCTCGGAAATCTTTGCCGACTTATAAAGGCTGTCGAGCAGCTTCATGCTTTCAAGGATATTTTCGATGTTGTTCTTATCCTTGACGCCTGTTTCATAAGAGGAAAGGAACGCGCGGTCTTCACACTCATACATATCGGGAATATCATATTCGGGCTTTATGGTTTCAAGAGTCTTTGCATCATAAATCTCAAACTTTCCGCAGTATGTAAGGCGCGCGCCGCATTTGTCACCGAGAAAATCGATGAACATTTCGTTCTTGTCGATATTCTGTGCCCATGCGCCGTTGAAGGAGATGGTTGCCTTGTCTGTGCGGACATAGCCTGTGACATAGTCCTCAACATCGTTGACGCCGTTTTCAACATCAGCAGTGTCCTCAGCCCACATCGAGTGATATTTGTATTCCTTCATATCTTTAGCGGTGCCGTTATAGGCATCGCAGGTGACATTCTTTATCTTTGCGCCGCCGAGAATGTAGAGGATAAGGTCAAGGAAATGGATTCCCCAGTCAATAAGAACTCCGCCGCCCGAATGACGAGAATCTGTGAAAGGTCCGCCAAGTCCGGGAATCGAACGGAAGGAACGGAACGAACAATAGATGTGATAGAGGTTGCCAAATTCGCCCTTTCTGTTCATTTCCTCAAGCATTTCGACCAATTTGTGATAGCGGTTGCAAACGCCGATATTAAGGATAAGTCCCTTTTCTTCGGCTTTTTGCGCCATCTCATAAGCCAGCTCATAGTTGACAGCGATCGGCTTTTCGCAGAAAACGTGCTTGCCGGCATTAAGCGCATCCATGGTAACCGTGTAATGGGCAAAGTTGGGGGTGAGAACATAAACAGCCTCGACCTCGGGGTCGGCAAGGGCAACATTGTAATCGGTGATAACATTTTCAACAAAGGAATACTTATCCTTCATAGCCTGTGCTTTTTCCTCGATGAGATCGCAGACATATTTCACTCTCAAGCCCTCGATCTTTTTAAATGCGGGAAAATGCGCATTCTGGGCAATTCTTCCGCAACCCACAACAGCGATGGGTTTCATTGATTTTTACCTTTTTTCTTGATTTATCGGTTCGATTTTATTTTACATCCCATGTAAATGTTTGTATTTGCACTATCTGTCAGAATGGTTATATTTTTATTCACAGTCGCAGACATTCTCGCCGTCGATCTTCACTCTCTTCGAGAAAACAGGAGTGAGAAGATCGGTCTCAAAGGAGATGTTGCGAACAGTTGCAACAGGCGAAAGGGTGAAGCTTTCAAAACCGGGTGAGGTTGGTTCAAAGCCCATGTAATACTTATAGAAGAGATAAACAGGTACCGCCGACCATGCATGGCAAAGACTTCCCGCATCTCTGAAAGCATCGGCTCCGTCCGAGGTCTCCCAAAGGGAGGTGGCACCCGAGAAGAGCATAGCTCCCCAGACCTGTGCGATCTCATCGGTGATCCTGTCGATGTATTTTTCTCTCTTTGTCATGAGAGCATCATATTTGAAAAGGGATGTGCTGCGGAATGGATGCTCCTGCCCGTCGGCATTGTAGTCAAAAATATAACCCAGCTGGAAAGTGACAAGCTCCACCTCACCGCTTTTGTAGTTGGGATGGGGACGAACAAGGGTCGTTTCGTCCGAAAGATAAGCTTCATTCTCAAAGATGACAGCAAAAGAAAGGTTTGCCTTGTCATGATAGTATGCCGAGGTGGTCTGTCCCTGATGATAAGCAACTACCGAAAGGGTGTTTTCTCCCTTTTTCACAAATCCCGAAATGTCATATTCATCATAGAACTTCTTGCCGGGAAAGCTTTTGAACTGCCCTGTTCCTACAAGTTTTCCATTGATATATGCCGCATATTCGGCATCGGCACATATCTGGAGGATTGCATTTTCGGTGCTTTTCACATCAAAGGAACGCACCGCTTGAATATACTGGTTGTTTTCCTCATAGTCAAGCCAGATGGGTTTTGCGTTTTTTATCATAACGAGTACCTCTTTTTGTCTTCCTTTCTGCATTACCGCGCCGTAAGCCGGGTTCTGTCGTGGACGGTCATCTATCTTGGCTTTGCGTTGCCGCAAAGCTCTTTGCCACCATGGGGAATTCTGCCGAGCAAGCATAGGCAAAAAAGCCTTTCCCGCAAGGTGTTGCTTCGGATAGGGTTTACACGGCACACGGTGTCTCCATCATGTCGGTGAGCTCTTACCTCGCCTTTTCATCCTTACCCGAAAAAATCGGGCGGTAATTTTCTGTTGCACTTTCCCTAAGGTCACCCTCGGCGGACGTTATCCGTTATCCTGCTCTTCGAAGCCCGGACTTTCCTTACGCTGCTGCTTTCGCGTGCAGTCGCACGACCGTCTGGCGCGGTAATGGAGAAAGGAAGACAAATTATTTTTTACTTTTTTATTTTATCATATATTTTCGACAACTTCAAGCCTGTCGCCGGAAATCCTCACAAGAAGCTTCTTTATGCGGCGGCTGTAATTTGAAATAATAAGCTCTGCGGCCCTATCCTCGATCTCGGTCTGGATATATCTTCTGAGATTTCTTGCACCGTATTTAAGGCTGAAGGACTTTTCGGCGATAAAATCAAGCACCGCATCGTCATATTCAAGTGAAATGGATTTTTCAGCTATTGCCTTTTCGAGATCGGAAAGCATGATCTTGGCAATTTCCTTGAAGTTTTCTTTGGAAAGCTGATTGAAGACGATGATCTCGTCAACGCGGTTGATAAATTCGGGGCGCAGGAAGGAATAAAGGGCATTCATAATGCGATCAGAGCTTAAATTGCCCTCTTTTCCCGAAAAGCCCGCCGAGTTCATGCCTGTGCTCGAGCCCGCATTTGTGGTCATGACGATGACGGTGTTTTCAAAGCTGACCTTTTTGCCGTGGGCATCGGTGCAGGCGCCGTCGTCAAGTATCTGCAAAAGCACATTCATGACATCGGGATGCGCCTTTTCTATCTCGTCAAAGAGCACCACCGAATAGGGGCGGCGTCTGATCTTTTCAGTGAGCTGTCCCGCCTCGTCATAGCCGACATAGCCGGGAGGTGCGCCGATGATGCGCGACACCGAATGCTTTTCCATAAATTCCGACATATCAAGGCGAATCAACGCCTCGGGAGAGTCAAAAAGGTCGGAGGCAAGAGTTTTCACAAGCTCGGTCTTTCCGATACCTGTGGGTCCTGCGAAGATGAACGAAACAGGCTTTCTCTTCGCCGAAATGCCTGCGCGCGAGCGCTTGATAGCCTTTGCCACCTTGTCGACCGCCTCGTCCTGACCGACAATGCGGGTCTTCAGACGGTCTGCAAGCTTATCGATTCTCACAAATTCGTTTTCAGAAATATTGCCTGCGGGAATGCCTGTCCAAATTTCGATGACCTTTGCAAGGTGCTCGGGAGTGACGGTGACACTTTGGCAGAGCTTCAAAAGCTCCTCGAACTCATCGGTGAGCTTGATTTCGCGCACCTTAAGATCCGCAAGCTTCTGATATCTGTCAAGCTCTCCCCCGTCGTCGGCAGGGTTCACAGGCTCGTTTTCAAGCTCCTCTCGCTCGCCCTTGACCTGCTCCAGGTCCTCCGAAAGCTCGGCGGCACGGTTGAGATTAACATCGCGCAGAGCCACAAAGGATGCCGCCTCGTCAAGAAGATCTATTGCCTTGTCGGGCAAAAATCTGTCGGTTATATAGCGTTCGGAATAGATGACGGTCTTTTCGACGGTTTCATCGGGGATGATAAGACCGTGATATTTTTCGTAGGTGTCCTTGATTCCTTTTAGTATCTTTATGGAATCGGCTATCGACGGCTCGCCTATTACTATCGGCTGGAAACGGCGCTCAAGAGCCGCATCCTTTTCGATATATTTTCTGTATTCCGCAAGAGTCGTTGCGCCGATGACCTGTATCTCGCTTCTTGAAAGAGCGGGCTTGAGAATATTTGCGGCGTTCATGCCGCCCTCGGCATCGCCCGCCGAGACTATCGAGTGGATCTCATCAATGACAAGGATTATGTTTCCGTCGTTTTTGACCTCGTCGATAAGTCCCTTCATGCGGTTTTCAAACTGTCCGCGGAACTGGGTGCCTGCAACCATGAGGGTCATGTCAAGAAGATATACCCTGCATTTTTTGAGCTTGTGGGGCACATCCCCCTTGACAATGCGCATGGCAAACGCCTCGGCAACGGCGGTCTTTCCGACACCAGGCTCGCCGATGAGACAAGGATTGTTTTTCTGGCGTCTTGTGAGTATCTGGAGCATTCTGTCAAGCTCACGCTCACGGCCGATGACCTTGTCGAGCTTGCCTTCCTCGGCACGCGCGTTGAGATTTATGCAGAAGCTGTCGAGATGCTTGTGTTTTTTGTCCTTCTTTTTCTTTTTTTCTTTTTTGGATTCGTCTTCGTCATCCTTTTCGGGCTGTGCGTTTTCTTTATTTTTTCCGCCCCCGAAGATGGCACCGAAGTTTATCGACGGAGCGCGGCTTTCACTTTCTTCGAAATCGTCGTCGCCGTCGTCATCATCGTCGGGATTTTCGCCGCCGAATGCTCCGTCAAGCTCAAAGGCAGAAAACTCGCTGAGCTGTTCAAACTGCTCCTCGTCGATGCCCATTCTGCCCATCATTTCGTTTATCTGATCGGTGTTTATGCCGAGCTCCTTTGCGCATTTGAGGCAAAACGCCTCGGTTTCGGCCTTGCCCTGCCCGTCAAGCTTCTGGACAAAGACCACCGCTATTCTCTTTTTGCAGCGGGTACAGTATTTTATCACTTGTGTTTCCTCCGGTGTCAGTTGTGGGGTTTCTTGTTTGCGTTTCTTGCGGGAAGCGCGAAATATTCAATAAAATATGCAAGAGTCGCACCTGCAATAAGCAGAAGCACTGCGACACTCACGAAATTTACGGCAGTAGGGTTGCTTTCCATTTTGTCATAAAAGCAAAGGTTGAGAAAGCTGAAAAGAAACATCGAAAGTCCCGCAACCTTTCCTGCGATGTTTGATTTTACCACCGTACTTTTCGAGCGATATATGACAGTCGCCCCCAGCGCGTGCAAAAGCTGGAGAACAACAAAGCCTATCACAAAGAAAAGTGGGATCCTGCCCTTTGAACAAAGGCAGAAAAACACTGTCGCGTAAGAAAGCTTATCGGCAATAGGATCAAGGATCTTTCCGAGATTGCTTTCCCATCTGAATCGACGCGCCAGAAAGCCGTCAACAGCATCTGTGATTCCCGAAACAAGAAAAATCACCGCGCAAAGACCGGCCTTGCCCTTGACAAAGAAATATATGAAAAAAGGAATGAGAACTATTCTCAAAGCTGTAAGAATGTTCGGAATAAATTTCATTTTCATAAACTGAAAGGATCCTTTCGATGGGGGAATATATGTAGCTTCAGTGCTTATTGAAAACAGCGCCGACGGGATTCAGCGATGCAAACCAACTGTAAAGTCCCGAATTGCGGATGGTTGTCACAGTAATGCCGATCGATGCCGTGTCAAGATACGGAAGAATTGCATCAGCAATCACTGTGAGGAAAATAACCTGAACGAAAGCGATAAGTGCGCCTGCCGCAAGACCGAGCACACGGTTGAAGGTGCGCAGTATGGGAAGCTTTGCGGCAAGATCAAGAACAGATGCCACAATGCGCAGAACAATATATGCCACGATGAAAATGAGAATAAAGCAGATGGCTGTGATGATGGCATCGCAGGCAGGTTCGATTATGTAGGACACCAGCCCCTCCATGGCATCTGCCCCCTTTTCGGCGGCAAGACGAGTGTATTCGGAGGCAATGTCCGAAAAGGATCTGCCGAAGCGTTCAAGGAAAGAGGTAGTCTCGGCGGTGCTTTCGGTCAGCATTTTTTCCATCTGAGCCTCTGTTATGTTGTCAAAATATCCGCTCAGGGTATTTTTGAGACCGTCGAATACGCTGTTGTAGACGCTTGTGGTCTTCAAAAAAGCTGTGAGAGGCTTTGCAAACATATAGCTGATAAAAAGCGAGCCCGCAAGGGTGAGAAATCCAAAGACCGTTTTAATAAAGCCCTTGAAATAGCCGAGTGTCATGTTGAGAACGAAAATGAGAACGATGACTGCATCAATTATTATGCCTAAGGTTGTGGGATTTATCATGAGTTGTACCTCCGTTTTTGTTATTTATTCTTCTGTTTTTGTGCTAAGCTGTCCTCCGACAGAGCCGGTGAACGAAACAAGCAGATAGCCGTCATTGCCGACAGGAAAGACCTTCTTGTAACTACCGTCGTGCAAAATTTTGTCTGACAACAAAAAGCCTTTTTCATCGGTGCCATAAACCGAAAGCCCTGCAGGATCAAGAACATAAAGGTGCTTGCCGTCCGAGCTTGCGTGGGAGATCTCGGAAGAAAAATTTTCCTCAAGCAGAGTGTTTCCCGCGTAATCAAGGACATGAAGCTTTGTGTCGGTGGAAGCAAGCGCACTCTTAAGACATACCGCAAAGCTTTCATCAAACCGATAAAGAGCACTCGGTGTGTCATAATTAAAACCGACAAACGATTCTTTTTCGCAGGCATCGTCAAAAATATGGATACCCCTGTCGGTCATGACCGCAAAGCCGTCACCTGCACAGAACATATTAAGGGGAAGCTCCCCTGTGATATAGGTGGTGCTTTTTACCTCCTCGGCATCGCTTTTTGTATCAAAAACAAGAATCTCCGACAAAAAGTCGCCGCCGCTCACATCTGTCGTGGCACAGGCAAGAAGCCCGTTTTTGCCGTTGAAGCAGACATCCGTCACCTTGCTTGCAGGGTGCATAAAGGTGAAGATATGCCTGAAGCTTGAGTCATACGCCAAAACTCCGCCCGAGTAGTTTCTTTCGCTTGTAATAACGGCAAAAGAGCCATCCTCCGAAAGATATACATAGTCGATGGGGGTAGAAAACTTTTTTTCACTGACAAGCGAAAAGGAATTGAAAAGGCAAAGCGAGTTTCCGCCGAAATCATATATCAGCATATAATCCCCGTTTTCGACCGTCACGGGATTCTGAAAGGAAAGGCTTTCCGAAAGAAGCTTTTTTCCGTTCATATCATAGGTAACGATCTCCTTTTTTGAAGCCATGGCAAGCTTTCCTCCGACAAGAGCAAAATCCGAGTCAGCGTTTGCCGAAAAGCTGATGTTCCCGTCGCCCGAGCTGCTTCCGGGAGGAGCAAGCTCGACATATCTCATAAGGTATCTGAAATTGTCAAAGGTAATGTCGTTTTTGTAGACCGCCATCGAAAAAACGGTGAACAGCACAAGCGCCACAAGAACAAGATATCGCACAAGCCTCACATAGCGATAAGCGCTTCCGTAATAATTTCTGTCATTTTTCACCTGTGTCACCGTCCTTTCATGTCAATTTCAATAAAAAACCTTGTTCAGATAAAGTCCGCAGGCAGGGGCTGTGGCTCCCGCATTTTTTCTGTCGCAGGAGGCGATGATGCTTTCGATGTCATCCTTTCCGAGTCCATTTTCGGCGGCAAGGAGAAATGTTCCCGCGATAATACGAACCATGTTGTAAAGAAATCCGTCGGCGGCAATGCGTATTGTAACAAGCTCGCCGTCACGGGAAATGTCGCAATAATGCACAGTGCGCACCGTGTCCACAATCTTCGAGCCCTGCGCCATGAACGCTCTGAAATCCTTTTTTCCGCAAAAAGCGGGAGTGATCTTCAAAAGAGCGTCGGTGTCAAGTTTTTTGGGATAAAGCATGACCTTTCCCTCAAGAAAAGGATCGCGGATCTTTGAATTGAGTATTTTGTAAATATATTCCTTTCCCTTGCACGAATAGCGGGCATGAAAATCGCAGGGCATCTCTTGCGCCCTTGTGACCGCCACCGTACGGGGAAGGTGGGTGTTCAGCGCCAGCGGCAGCTTTTCGCAGGGAATATCTATCATGTCGGTGTGGCAGACAAATTCATATGCGTGCACTCCCGAATCGGTCCTGCTGCAGCCGGTGACGGGAAGCATTTTCCCGCAGACCTCAAATATTGCCTGCTGAAGTGTGCTCTGCACCGTCACATCTCCCCCTTTTTGCACCTGCCAGCCGTGGAAATCGGTGCCGTCATACGAAAGGGTGAGCTTAAGCTTGTTGTTTGTGCTTGTCATACGATATACCCGATCTCAAAAACATTGAGAAGAATGATACCTGCAAAAAGAGCAACGAAAACAAAAAGCACGATAAAATCACGGGCACCAAGCTTCAACACTTTAAGCCTTGTTCTGCCCTTTCCGCCGTGATAAAGACGGCATTCCATGGCAGAAGCAAGCTCATCTGCCCTGCGGAAGGATGAGATGAAAAGAGGAATGAGTATCGGCACAAGCGCCTTTGCGCGCTTGATTAGACTTCCTGTTTCAAAATTTGCTCCCCTTGCCTTCTGAGCACACATGATCTTGTCGGTCTCCTCAATAAGAGTCGGGATGAAGCGCAAGGCTATCGACATCATCATTGCAAACTCATGGGTGGGCACACCGAGCTTCGAAAGAGGTCTTGTCAGCCGCTCGATGGCATCAGTAAGCGCCACGGGAGAGGTTGTGTAGGTGAGGATGACGAAGGTTCCCGTAATAAGCAGAAACAGTCTCCACACCATTTTGAGGGCAAAAAGCACACCCTCCTTGTATATCGTTATCTTCCAGAACGAAACAAGCACCGTTTCGCCTGCCGTCCAGAAGATGTTTATGACCGCCGTAAACACCATGATGAAAAGCAAGGGCTTCATGCTTTTCATGACCGTCACAAGGCTGATGCGCGAAATGATTATAAGAGCTGCGGCAAGCAGTGTGATGAGTCCGAAGCCGAGAAAGCTTTTCGCCGAGAAAACAATGGCGATATATAGGATCGTCAGGATTATCTTGACGCGCGGGTCGAGCTTGTGCACAAGAGATGTGCCGGGAAAGAACTGTCCGAGGGTTATGTCACGAAGCATGTCATTCCACCTCCCGCGTTTTTTTCAGAAGAGAAGAAAGATAACGGTAGGCTTCCTCCACAGTGAAGATCGAGCCGCAACCATCGTCGAGCTTAATGCCGTTTTCGGCGCATTTTGCTCTAACCTTTTGCATGATGTTTGTGACCTGCGGTATGGCAAGTCCCGATGCGCAAAGCTCCTCATAGTGGGAAAAGACCTGCGCGGGAGTTCCGCTGCACAAGATTTTCCCGTCATTCATTGCAATGATGCGATCGGAATATTCCGCCACATCCTCCATGCTGTGGGAAATGATGACAAGCGAATTTCCCTGCGTCTTGCGATATTCGCAAAGACGGGAGAGGATCTCGCTTCTGCCCTTGGGATCAAGTCCTGCCGCAGGCTCGTCAAGCACAAGAGTTTTAGGCTTCATGGCAATAACACCTGCGATGGCGACTCTGCGCTTCTGACCGCCCGAAAGCTCGAAGGGAGAAGCTTTCAGAACGCTTCTTGAAAGACCGACAAATTCCGCCGCCATCATCACGCGCTCTTTTATCTGCGCCTCGTCAAGTCCCATATTGGAGGGACCGTAGGCGATGTCCTTTTCGACCGTTTCCTCAAAAAGCTGGTATTCGGGATATTGGAAGACGATTCCCACCTCAAAACGGGAGCGATAGCTCTTTTCCTTGGAGGAATTGATGTCCTGCCCGTCAAGAAGGACTTTTCCCGAGGTTGGGCAAAGCAGGGCATTCATCATCTGGGCAACGGTGGATTTTCCCGAGCCTGTGTGACCGATGATGCCTGTAACAAGTCCGTCTTCTATCTTGAATGAAATATTGTTCACCGCCACGCGCTCAAAGGGAGTGCGCCTGCCGTAAACATATGATACATCAGAAAATTCAATCATTTTTTGTTCACTGTTCTTTCAGGGGGATTATTTTGTTTGTGCGCTTTATGGCTTCAAAGATTGCATCGACCGCTTCGTCCTCGGAAAGGACTGTTTTTTCGGTACAAAGTCCATCATCAAAAAGCCTTCTTACAAGCTCTGTTGACTGAGGCACCTCAAGTCCGCAGTCGGCAATAAGCTTTCCGTGTCCGAAGACCTCCTTGGGAGTGCCGTCAAGCACTATCTTTCCGCCGTCAACCACAAGAATCCTGTCGGCAAGCGCCGCCTCGTTCATGTAGTGGGTGATGAGGATGACTGTGATACCCATTTTATCGCGCATTTCTTTGATGATGCGCAAAACATCCGCTCTACCCTTTGGGTCAAGCATTGCCGTAGATTCGTCAAAGATCACACATTCGGGAGACATGGCAAGAATTCCTGCTATTGCGACACGCTGCTTCTGACCGCCCGAAAGCTTGTGGGTGTCGTGAAGTCTGTATTCATAAAGTCCCACATCAGAAAGCGCCTTGTCGACCTTTTCACGGATCTCTTTTGACGGAAACCCGAGATTTTCGGGGGCAAAAGCCACATCCTCCTCGACCACTGTCGCCACAAGCTGATTGTCGGGATTCTGGAAGACCATGCCGACGGTCTTTCTTACATCAAAAAGATCGTCCTCATCCGAGACCTTAAGAGTCTTTCCTGCGCTTTCGCTTTCGATATATATTTCTCCTGAGGTCGGTTCAAGAACTCCGCACGCAAGCTTTGCGATGGTGGATTTTCCCGAGCCGTTGTGTCCGATGATGGCGGTAAAGCTGCCGCGCTCGATCGAAAGGTCGAGATCTTCAACGGTTTTGTCGCCTGTTCCGTCCTCGTCATATGAGAACGAAAGGCGTTCTGCCTTGATAATATAGCTCATTTTGTTTTACCTTAAAAAGTAGTTTTATAGCAGTTTGTTTCAAAACTGTAATGCAACATAATATAATTAAATTTCGTGTTTTTTGGTGACTTTGTTGCCAAAAAATACACCTTTATGATGCGTTTTCGGTGAGAAAATGCATCATGTGAGCAGTCCGCGAGGGGGAACTTGTTCCCCTTCGCGATATGTTATTTTTCCCATCTTGCAGAGGCCCCTGCAGGGAGAGTGCCTCCCGTTTGCTTTACGGGAATGCCAATCTCCTGCGCTTCCACCTTTCCGCCAAAGCGGGAGGCGAAATGCAGCTCAAGAAGATAACCGACAGTCGATGCCGAAAGTCCCGTAGTGTAGGAATTTACAAGAACAAAGACGGGGTCGTCCGATATCAGCTGTGCGCAAAGCCCGATAAGCTCATCCACATCGTCCTCCAGTCTCCACAGCTCCCCCGAAGGGCCTCTGCCGTAGGAGGGAGGATCCATGATGAGAACATCGTATTTGTGACCGCGGCGGATCTCTCTTTCGATGAACTTTTTGCAGTCATCGACGATGTATCTGATGGGAGCATCCGAAAGTCCCGATGCTGCCGCGTTTTCCTTTGCCCATGCCACCATGCCCTTTGAGGCATCCACATGGCAGACCGAGGCGCCGGCAGAAGCGCAGGCGATGGTCGCACCGCCGGTATATGCAAAAAGGTTGAGCACCGAAACATCCCGTCCGCTTTTCTTTGCCGCCGTTATCTTTTCGATGGCATAGTCCCAGTTGACCGCCTGCTCGGGGAAAACACCCGTGTGCTTGAAGCCCGTGGGACGGACAAGGAAGGTGAGGTTTTTGTAGGAGATCTTCCATCCCTCGTCGAGAAGCTGCTGCTTTATGTTCTTAAAGTCCCATTTTCCGCCGCCTGCCTTTGAGCGCAGATAGCGGGCGGAATAGTTTTTCCACATTTTGTGCGTCTTGCGTCCGTGCCAGATGATCTGGGGGTCCGGGCGCACAAGGGTTATGTCTTTCCAGCGTTCAAGACGCTCTCCGTCGGAGGCATCAAGAAGCTCATAGTCTTTCCAGTCTTCGGATTTCCACATTTTTTATAACTCCGATTTGTCAAATAGTTGTTTTATACGTCTGCAAGATCCACATATTCCGCGCCGTGCTGGGCAATATATCTCTTTCTTGCGGGACCGTCATCACCGAGAAGAGTGTTGAACATCACTTCTGTTTCAGCCTCGTCGGTGGGGACGATCTTGATAAGTCTGCGCGTTGCGGGGTTCATGGTGGTCTTTGACATCATGTCGGGATCGTTTTCACCAAGACCCTTGGAGCGCTGGATTGTGTATTTGTTCGAGCCGATGCGCGAGAGGATCTCTGCCTTTTCCTTTTCGTTGTAGGCAAATTCGATGCCCTCTTTCCAGGTTATCTCATAAAGAGGCGTTTCGGCAATAAATATTTTCCCCTCCTGAATAAGGGTGGGAAGAAGTCTGTAAAGCATGGTGAGGATAAGCGTTCTGATCTGATAACCGTCCTCATCGGCATCGGTACAGATAATGATTTTCGACCATTTTAGTGCATTAAGGTCGAACTGTGAAAGATTTGTCTTTCCCTTGCTCTTGATCTCAACTCCGCAGCCGATGACCTTCAGAAGATCGACGGTGATGTCGTTCTTGAAGATCTTGTCATAGCCGCACTTTAAGCAGTTGAGGGTCTTTCCCCTGACAGGAATTACCGCCTGATATTCGGCATCGCGCGCAAGCTTGACAGAACCTAACGCCGAATCACCCTCAACGATATAGAGCTCGCGACGGGTGGCGTCCTTTGAACGGCAGCTGACAAACTTTTCAACACGGTTGGTGATATCCTGATTCGAAGAAAGCTTCTTTTTAATATCGATTCTTGCCTTTTCGGCGTTCTCACGCGAGCGCTTGTTGACAAGTATCTGCTTTGCGACGCGCTCTGCCTCCTTCGGCTTTTCCGCCGCAAAGACCTCGATCGAATGGATGAAAAATTCGGTCATCGCCTCGGCGATGAAGGTGTTTGTAATCGCCTTTTTGGTCTGGTTGGCATAAGAGGTTCTTGTGGAATGGGAGTTTGTGATGAGAATGAGAGAATCCTCAATGTCGCCAAAGGTGATCTTGCTTTCGTTCTTTGTATATTTTCCGTTGTTTTTGAGATAGGTATCAAAAGCCTTGACAAAGGCGCTTCTTGCCGCCTTATCGGGCGAGCCGCCGTGTTCAAGGAAGCTTGAGTTGTGGAAATATTCGATGCGGTTTATGCTGTTTGAGAAGCAGAAGACCGCCTCCATCTTGAGCTTGTAATCGGGCATATCGGGACGGTCTCTGCCCTGACGCTCTGCCTTGTTGTAAAAGGGAGTCGAAAGGGCAAGCACGTGCTCGCGCTCGTCATCCGACGATTCCTCGTCATCAGCATCTTCCTCCTCTGTCTGCTCGTCGGCATCCTCGTCGGTGTCCTCCGAAAGGCTCTTTTCCTGCGCCTCACCGAGCATTTCTCTTACATAGTCTATGATACCCTCTTTGTAGTAGTATTCGCTCGACTCAAAGCCGCCCTCTTCCTTTTCAAATTTCAGACAAAGGCGAAGCCCCGCGTTGACCACAGCTTGCTTGCGCATGGTTTCGACAAAATATTCGTAAGGAATGTTGATATCGGTAAAAACCTCAATATCGGGCTTCCAGATAATTACAGTGCCCGTTCTGCGCTTGCCGTATTCCTCAACCACAAGATCTCCCGTAGGGTTGCCCTTGCTAAAGCTGATGGAGGATTTTTCTCCCTTTGTGTAGCTTGTGACGTTCATAAATTCCGAAGAAAACTGTGTGGCACAGGCGCCCAGGCCGTTGAGGCCGAGAGAATATTCATATGCCTCGCCGTCGTCGTTGTTGTATTTACCGCCTGCATAAAGCTCGCAGAAAACAAGATCCCAGTTGTATCTCTGTTCGGTCTCGTTCCATCCCAGAGGTACACCTCGGCCGAAATCTTCGACCTCAATGGTGCGGTCTTTGCGGACGGTTACGTTTATGACATCGCCGTAGCCTTCACGGGCTTCGTCGATGGAGTTAGAAAGGATCTCGAAAAATGAGTGCTCGCATCCCTCAAGTCCGTCCGAGCCGAAAATGACTGCCGGGCGTTTTCTGACTTTGTCGGGACCTTTGAGCATGGTGATACTGTCATTACCGTATTCTGCTGTCTTTTTAGTCATAATCTACCTGTTCCTTGATCTTATTTTTTTACATTATATAGCTATACCATTTTAACTAAATTATTATAGCTTATTTTGGAATAATATTCAAGATGTTTTTTTGAATTTCGCGCAAAATATGCATAGAAAAAAGATATTTTTATAAAAGAAATTCCAAAAAACACGGTGGTATCGCACAACAGCAACTCTCACATCACTTTTGCTGTTTTTTCATCCAAACCATATTGCTCAAACTACCATGCATCCGTTTTTTCAAAATAGTCAAAAAAATGCTTAAGTTTACATAATTTTATTATCGCGGACAAGTTTCCCGAAATGGTTTTACGAAATTCCCACAAGCAAATTTGGGGCCGTTTTTCCCGAAATTGCGGAAAATTCGGTGGGGAACCCACCGTTTTCTCACAGTTTCCCACAAGGTTTTCCACAATTTCGGAAAAAATCTGAGGCAGTTTCGGAAAAAATTATGTAAAGCTGATGTTATTTTGGAAAGATTTTTTCATTCGCGTTTTTGTGTCTCACAGGGGTTGAAATTACAGTATTTATGTGATAAAATACACAAAGATCAACAAATCGGAGATGTGTTTTATGAACACTGTAAGGATCGAAAGACTCAATGCAAAAATGACTGCCCACAGAGGCGTTTCGGGACTCGAAACCGAGAACACCGCCGCAGCTTTCATCGCGGCAGGTCAGAGAAGCTATTTTGGCATCGAGACTGACATACACAAGACCAAGGACGGACATTTTATCTGCTGTCATGACAGCAATATCGAAAGAGTTTCGGGCAAAAACGCAGTCATCGAAGAAATGACGCTGGAGGAGATTGAAGCTGTCTGCCTTTATGAAAGAGGGACAAATGAAGCCCGCGGATATCTCCGCATCCCGAGGCTTTCGGACTATATCAACATCTGCAAAAAATACGAAAAGCATTGCGTCGCTGAAATAAAAGGGCTCATGGCAAAGGAAGACATCGCCGTAATCGTCGGTCAGTTTGAGCAGGCGGATATGCTCAAGAACACTGCCTTTATCGCCTTTAATTTCGAAAACCTTGTGCGTCTGCGCGAAATGTACCCCGAACAGCCGGTGCAGTATCTGACCGGCAGGGTCGACGACGATCTCATCGAGCTTCTTGTGTCACACAAAATGGATCTTGATGTTCATTACAAAGCACTGACTCAGGAAAATGTGAAAAAGCTTCACGATGCGGGAATCAAGATCAACTGCTGGACTGTCGACAACAAAAAAGATGCCGAGGAGCTTGCTCGCTTTGGTGTTGACCATATCACCTCCAACATTCTTGAGTGAGGTTAGCGATGTTTAATATATTTGTACAAACTCTGGGTTATCTCGGCGTTCTGAGCTTCATTACCTCTTATGCCCAGAAATCGAGAAAAAATATAATTCTTTTTTCGTTCCTTGCCAGAGCTTTTTTTGTAACTCACTACATCCTTCTCGGAGGCTATGCGGGGGCAATTCAGAACGCGGGCGGAGGAGCTGCGGCAGCTTTGTCGGGACTTCGCGGCAAAATGCCTTATGACTCCCCTCTTATGCCCTTGTTTATCGTGGTACTGACCGTCGTCTGCGGCGTTGTCACCTTTGACAAAACCCTTGGTGTTGTCTCCTTTTTGCCGGCACTTTCCATGCTGATCCAGAATCCCGCGCTGTGGCTGAAAAATCAGAGAAACATAAGGCTTATGACCCTTGCCGGCATCCCCCTGTGGTTTGTCTATAATTTCTCGATGGGTTCTGTTCCTGCCATGATAAGCGACACCCTTTCGGCAAGCTCACTTATATATTCGCTGGTGAGATACGATGTTTTGCCGTATTTGAAAAGAAAAAAAGCATAAAAAATCCCGCACCGTTTGGTGCGGGATTTTCGTATGCACTTGGTAAAAATTACTTGATAGTAACCTTTGCGCCTGCAGCTTCGAGAGAAGCCTTCATAGCGTCAGCATCTTCCTTGGAAACGCCTTCCTTGAGAACCTTGGGAGCGCCTTCAACGAGATCCTTAGCTTCCTTAAGGCCGAGACCTGTGATCTCACGAACAGCCTTGATAACGTTGAGCTTGCTGTCGCCAGCGGATGTGAGTTCAACGTCGAATTCTGTCTTTTCTTCTTCAGCAGCAGCTGCGGGAGCAGCAACGCCTGCAACAGCTACGGGAGCTGCGGATACGCCGAATTCTTCTTCAACTGCCTTTACGAGGTCAGCGAGTTCGAGAATGGTAAGAGCTTTGATATCTTCGATAATCTTAAGAGACTTTTCAGATGCCATGGTAAAATACCTCCAATAAATAAATATTTTTTAGTTGTCAATTGATTTTGACGATATGTTCCGGCAAAGTGCCGGGAAAAACAAAAGCACAGTGTAATTATTCTGCAGCTTCTGCAGGGGCTCCGCCTTCCTTGTCGATGATCGCCTGGATTGCATAAGCGAAGTTGTACAAGGGGGACTGGATGCTTCCGAGGAACTTTGCGATAAGGCCTTCTCTTCCGGGAATGGCTGCAAGTGCCTTGATCTCATTTACATCGATAACGCGACCGTCGATGAAGCCTGCCTTAACTTCGAAGTTTTCGTTGTTTTCGGCAAACTTGCAAAGAACCTTCGCGGGAGCGATGGGATCTTCGGAAACAGCGATAGCTGTCATACCTTCAAGAGCGGGATCAAAGCCGTTGATACCTGCCATTTCAGCAGCTCTCTTGATGTAGGTATTCTTGATTACTTTGTAAGTTACATTGTTCTTACGAAGCTCAGCTCTGAGGGCTGTGTCCTTTTCTACTGTGATACCGCAGTAGTTTACGAGAACGCCGCTCTGAGCATTTTTGATAGACTCTGCGAGTTCAGCGATGAGTTGCTGTTTCTGTTCAAGAATTTTTGCGCTCGGCATTGTGTTTTTCACCTCCAATAAAAAAAGTTCTTTTTGGACCGCAAAAAGCGTAACCGGAAAAGAACATGAAACACAATATAAGCCACAGTGGGCATTTAGTGAAATACACATTTCTTTCCTCGGCAGGCGGTTTCGACCGTTAGCGTGCATGGCACGACCTGCTTTCTTAGGTCAGGACTGTATTATACCATCGATATTCCCATTTGTCAATAGTTTTTTGAAAAAAGTTGAGAAAAACTTGAAAAAAGGAGGAAAAACCGACAAAAAGTCAGTTTTTCTCCACTATCTTTCCGTTTTCGGTATAAACTCGGTTGACGCGCCGTCCGATACCGCAGATGATTTCATAAGAGATGGTGTCGCAAAGGCGTGCCACATCCTCGGCGGTGATGACCTCATCACCGTCTTTTCCGATGATGGTCACCTCGTCAAAAAGCTCGGCGTCGGGAATATGGCTGATATCGACCATGGTGAGGTCCATGCATACTCTGCCGACGATCGGAGCTCTTTTTCCGCGGATAAGGACCTCGCCCTTGTTGGAAAGAAGTCTGTTGAAGCCGTCGGCATAGCCTGCGGTGACTGTGGCAACTCTCATATCTTTTTCGGCGGTGTAGGTCTTGCCGTAGCCGATGATATCACCGCGCTTTACGGTGTTTATGTGTCCGATATGAGTCTTAAAGCTCATGAGAGGCAAAAGCCCCGCACCTTCAAATTCACAGCCGTAAAGAGCAATTCCGCATCTGACAAGATCGCAGTGGAAATCCTTGTGAAGCATTGTTCCCGCACTGTTGCAGATATGCTTGTATTCAAACGAAAGACCCGCTTTCGAAAGCTCATTCACGGTGTTTTCAAAGCGCGCATACTGAAGCTTTGTGAAGCTTGCATCTTCGTTTTCCGCATCGCAAAGATGGGAGAAGATGCCCTGAGGCACAAGGCTTTTACATTCCAAAATGCGCGATGCCACATCGCGCAGCTCATCGGAAAGCTCCTCTTCGGAGGCATCAAAACCGATTCTGTTCATGCCTGTGTTAAGGGCTATATGTATGTTTAATCTGCTGTCGGTGCCGTCAAGAAAATCTATGATCGAAAGAAGAGCTGCCGTCGAATCAACAGTGAGGGAGATGTTGTATTTCACAGCATCACGATAGCGGGAGGGCAGCGTGGGACCGAGAATAAGAATCATTCCCTCCGTACCGATAACAGAGCGGAGCTTTATCGCCTCGTCGATGTTGGCAACGGCAAAATGGCGCACGCCGCAGCGGTACATTTTTTCGGCAACCGTCTGCACGCCGTGGTTGTAACCGTCCGCCTTGACGACAGCAAGCATTTTTGCATTGCAAAGACGCTGTCTTATCACCCTGACATTGTGCTCAAGATTATCAAGGTTGATTACAGTATAGGAAGAAAACCGTTCAAATTCTTTTTTCATGATCCAAAAAATCCTCTTTTTATTCTTTCTTTTCTCCCGAGGCTGTGCTGTCGGGAGGGATAAGCTTTGTGAATGTGATCTGCACACTTGTTGTGTCGCGCGTGGCAGAAAAGCTCACGGGAAAACCGTCTGACGCATCGAAAATGACAGACACAAACGTACCGTCTTCCTGCGAAAAACTGCACTCCTTCAGCGGCATATTCTCGGGAAACTCACCTTTTTCGTCAATGTAATCGTTGATCTTTGAACTATCCGACAAGATACCTTTGGGCATTTCGTCCGAAAAAAACGAAAGCAAAACAGACAACTTCGAAAGAGCCCCTTCGGGCAAGGGTGCACGCATTCCGTAATAGTTGAAAATGAGTACTCCCGGCTCGCCCGCCTCGTCGCTTTCCACCGAAAGGGATGAAAATATATCGGGCGACGAAAAATCTATTCGCACCTTGTCGCTTTTTTTCACTCTGGCACTTCCCGAAAGCTCGGATACTCCCGAGAACAAATAGTCAAATTCCGCCTCATAGCCGCCGGAAAAAAGAAACTCGCAAAGCTTTTCCGAGCCATCCTTTCTGGTACAACCGAAAAGTGTGCCCGTCGCAAAAAACAACACCGAAAGCAGAATGATAAGCCTTTTTGCCATAAATTTGTCCTCCCGAAAAAATCTCAACTTGTTAGATCTTATTCGAAAAACAAAAAATGTATGACGAAAACGGCGTGTTATTTGTTTATGTCAAAAAATCCCCAGACACTCTCACTTTCCTCAGGAAGAGCCGAGAAATTCATTTCCTTGCCGCTGACAGGATGCTTGAACGCAATCGAATACGACCAGAGACCAAGGGTACCTCTTCCGTCGCGGGCGCCATATTTTTTATCGCCCGAAAGAGGAGTTCCCCGTGAGGAAAACTGAACGCGTATCTGATGGGTTCTGCCGGTGTGGAGGGTGATCTTCACAAGCGAAAGGTCTTCATTCTCACAATACCCGAGAAGCTCGTAGGCAAGGGCTGCCTCTTTTACTCCCTTGCGCATTCTGTCGACCACAAAGCTTTTTGAAAGGTGAGTATCCTTGTAAAGCAGATCACGGTATTCGCCGCTCTCCTTTTCGGGTCTTCCGCAGATGACGGCAAGATACTGCTTTTTGAAGCTGTCCTTGTCGGAAACTGCGGCGCAAAGCTTTCCTGCAGCTATCTTTGTTTTGGCATAGACCATAACTCCGCCGACTCCCGCGTCAAGTCGGTGGATGACTGCAATATACGGCTTGCCGCCGCTTTTTGATATGTGCTCTTCAAGAAGGGAGACCATGCTTTCACTTCCCGATTCGTCGGCTTGTGAAAGGATGCCGCGCGGTTTGATGCAGACGATTATATCCCGGTCTTCGTGAAGAATTTTTATCTCATTCATGCCGCGTTTTCTCCGTCTGCGTTTTTTCTTTTTTGATGATATCTCCGATCTCGCGCAAAAACATTATTGCAAAGGGCAACGACACCGCGCAGGTTAGTATATCGGAGATGGCTTGTGTATATTCAACTCCCGCAAGTCCAATGAAACGGGGAAGAATAAGCATGAGGGGAATATAGAAAAGTCCCTGGCGCAGGCTTGAAAGAAATGTGGCAACACTCGCTCTGCCAAGCGACTGAAAGGTCATGTTGCACATGACTCCCACGGGAATAAAAGGCATCGAGATACACTGCGCCCTGAAAGCCGAAACGGCAACCTCAAGCATCTGCTCGTCGTTTTCGCCGAAAAGAAGCATGAGATCG
The DNA here is from genome assembly GCA_045532035.1 of Eubacteriales bacterium. GTDB lineage: Bacteria > Bacillota > Clostridia > Oscillospirales > CAG-382 > UMGS1052. Next base: position 20,450 of record JAZSFD010000005.1, read on the forward strand.
GGAGCAAAAACAAAGCCCGCCCCTGCGGCAACGATAAACATGACTGTACTTGTATAAAGGGTGAAATTGAAAGCTTTTTTGACTCGCTCAAACTTTTTTGCACCATAGTTGAAGCCAAGCACCGGCTGATAGCCCTGACCAAGCCCCAGACAAAGCGAAAAAACAAACATAAACACACGGCTGACAACTCCCATGCCCGCAATGGCAGGGTCGGCATAAATTCCGGCGAAAGCCTTTGCGCTTCTCGAAAGAAGCACCGAGGAAAAGCTTGAAAGTCCCTGTCGGCAAAAGGACGGAAGTCCGAAGCGGACGATATTGAGATAATCACTGATAGTTGTCGAAACGGCTCTGAAGCTGAGCTTTACCGAGGTCTTTCCCAAAACAAAAGGGCAAAGAAGAAGAATACAGCTGATGCACTGGCTGATAGCTGTGGCAATAGCAGCACCGGCAATACCGAATCCGAAACCGAAATCAAAAATGAATATCGGATCGAGCACCATGTTCAGAAGTCCCCCAAGGCCTATGCCGATCATCGAAAAGGTCGCCTTGCCCTCGGCGCGCAGAATGTTGTTGAGAACAAAAGATAAAACCATGACAGGGGCGGCAAAAAGAATATACTGACCGTAATTTACGGCATAAGGGAGAATGGTGTCGGTGGCACCCAGAAGAAGCATCAGAGGCTCCACAAATATCCGCCCGAAAACAAGAATAATAAGTCCGAAAACAACGCCGAAAACAACAGCACTCATGCCGATTTTTGAGGCCTTTTCGTTTTCCTGCTCACCGAGAAGCCTCGATATCCAGCTTCCCGAGCCCATACCGATGGTAAATCCGATTGCCTGAATTATCGCCATAAGAGCAAAAACCACAGCTACGGCGGCGGTGGCGCTGGTATCCTTGAGACAGGAAACGAAATATGTATCCGCCATGTTGTATATCGACGAAATGACCATGCTGATGGTAGTGGGTACTGCAAGCTTGAGAACAAGCGCCGGCACGGGAGTTTCGGTCATTTTCTTGTAATGCATAAGCTTTCGCTCATTTTCCGACTGCATTGATATTCCTTCTTGTTTTCAAAAATTTTTATATTCTATATGATATCATAAAAAAGCCTTTAAGTCTACCGTTTTGAAAAAAATTCTTTCCAAAACGGACATTTTTGGCGAAAAAATGTCCCTTTTATTGATTGACAGAATGTATTTTCACAATTACAATATTAACAGCATCAGATATTCCGAAAATAACGGAGGTCAATATGAAGATCAAAAAAATCGGTGATGTAAAAACTGTCATGTGTAACCCCGAAGGCGTTCACAAATATTTCGGCTGGCCGACTGCAGCAAGACTTCAGAACGGAAGGATCGCAGTAGTAGCATCCGGAAACCGCCTTTCCCATGTCTGTCCGTTTGGAAAAGCAGTGATCTCTTACAGCGAGGATGAGGGCGAAAGCTATACCTCCCCCGCCCCTGTCATTGACACAGTGCTTGACGACCGCGACGGAGGCATCGCAACCTTCGGCGAAAAGGGCGTTATCGTAACCTCCTTCAACAACACGGCAGCCTTTCAGAAAGCCTGTCTCGATGAGGGTAAATGCATTCCCGACAAAGAGCTCAACGCATACGCCGGTGCATATATTAATTCCATCGACCCCGAGGAAGAAAAAAGAGTTCTCGGTGCCACCTTCAAAATCAGCCATGACTGCGGCGTGACCTTCGGCGAGCTCAAGATAAGCCCCATAACCTCTCCCCACGGTCCCTGCGAGCTTTCGGACGGCACACTTTTGTGGGTCGGAACCGTCTACGACGACTCGGAAGAAAAAATCAAAAACGGAGAAAACTCAATAAAAACATACAAAATAGATCCTTGCAACGGCAATATGGAATATGTGGGAGAAATTGAAAACATTGATATTGACGGCGAAAAAGTATGCTCTTGCGAACCCCATGCCGTTCAAGCGGCTGACGGCAGGATAATAGCTCACATAAGAGTTCAGCATTTTGATGACAGAAAAAGCGGGATTTTCACGGTTTATCAATCCGAATCAGAAGATCTCGGAAAAACCTGGACCACACCGCACGCCATTCTTGATATAATGGGCGGTTCTCCTCCTCACATTCTCAAAACTAAAAGCGGAGTTCTTGTGGGAACCTACGGCTACCGCAAATGTGATCCCTTCGGTGTAAAAGCCATGGTCAGCTTTGATAACGGCAAGACCTGGGATTGCGATCACTATCTTTATGAAAACCATGTGGGGCACGACCTCGGTTATCCGTCCACTGTGGAGCTTTCTGACGGAAGCTTTCTGACCGTCTTCTATGCCGTCACCGAAAAGGACGGCCCTGCGCTGGTATTACAACAAAAATGGAGGTTGGGAAAATGATGAGATTTGAAGGAATAATGCCCGCTCTTGTCACACCCCTTTGTGCCGACGAAAGCATAAACACAGAGGCGCTTGAAAAGCTTATCGGATATCTTCTCGAAAAAGGCGCCGACGGCTTCTATGTGGGCGGCGCCACAGGCGAAGGACTTGCACTTCGCACCGAAGAAAGAATGGTGCTTGCCGAGCACGCCGTCAAATACACAAACGGCAGAAAGCCCTGCATAATTCAGGTTGCCGCCGCCGATTTCAGTGATGCCGTCGCCCTTGCAAAGCACGCCGAAAAGGTCGGTGCCGACGGAATTTCCGCAACTCCTCCCCTGTTTTTCAAATATGACGAGGACGATGTCTACAATTACTATAAAGCCCTTGCCGACTCGTTGCATATTCCCATGATGATCTATTACAACCCTGCCGCGGGCTTTAACATCTCCGCTGATTTTGCGGCGCGTATGTTTGAGGTGGACAACATCACCGCCATCAAATGGACAAGCTCGAATTATTATGAGATGATCCGTCTCAAAGATCTGACACATGGTGAAATGAACATCATAAACGGGCCTGACGAGATGCTTCTCATGGGTCTTTCGGCAGGTGCCAACGGCGGCATCGGCTCAACATACAAATTCCAGATCGAAAACATAAAGGAAGTGTATGATTCTTTCAGAGCAGGCGATATCAAAAAAGCACAACTTGCCCAGACCCGCGCCGACCGCAGCATTAAAGTGCTTCTGAAATACACCACCATTCCTGTCACAAAGGCAGTGCTTGAGGAAATGGGCTTTGAAGTCGGAAACGCCGCGTTCCCCATGAAGAGATATTCCGATGCACAAAAGAAAGCCCTCATTGAGGATTTCAGAAAAGCAGGCTTAAATATTTAATGAACACTTGATATACAAACAAAAACGCTGTCCCGTGCGATGAGACAGCGTTTTGTTTTTATTTATCAGAAATCATACAAAGGTCTCGGCAGATAGATAACCATCGGCTCCTCCTCGTGGACGATGTCCTTGAGGATTTCCTTTTCAGTGCCGTCGAAGAAGTATTCCTGATTGTAAAGCTTTGCAAATTTTGTGCCCTTGGGATTTACATAAACATTGTTGCGCATGATCTCGCCCTTGTGTCTCTCACAGTTTGCAAGCACCACAAGATATCCGAGGCTCTGATAGAAAATGTTGTTTTCGGCAACATGGTTTTCAACCTCACAGCACACGGTTGATCCGCAATACATGGGAGTCCATGCTTCTCTGCCCTTGCAGCCCCAGCCATAGCCGCCGAAACGGCAGAAGTTGCCTGTCATATAGACATTCTTGACGCTCTGGGGATTACCTTTGCAGTCGGCATTGTAATACTCGATAAACCAAAAGCAGAACTCCATGAGATTGTTAAGATACTTGACGTTGTGCTGATGACACTGGACGTCGCCGCCCGAGAACTGATGGGTGACAGCTGTGTCATAGATCTGGTACATCCAGTTGTTTTCGACTCTGAAGCCTTCGCAGCCACCGTATATCTGCACTGCGTTGCCGTAGCGTGTGGTGTTCCAGGAGCCGTCGCCTTTTTTTCGCTGCCGAAAGAAGCGCCTCCGATCCAGCCGAAGATGCAATTGGTAACAGTTCTGTTTTTTGCGGTTCCCGAGCTTATGCCGTGGCAACCGCTGTGAAGCACCCAAAGATTGTCAAAGGTAGCTCCCGGTGCACCTCCGTCAAATACCGCAAGCTTTGCACCGATCTCAATGTCAATAAAACGCTCGCCGGGGTTTCCCTTGTGCGAGCAAAGGAACAGCTCTTTCGTTTCTCTGTCGCTGAAAAAAAAGATCGTCACAAAGATCCGAAAGCTCCATAAAGCCGTTTTTGCCGCGCAGAGCCTTGTCTGCATAAAGATCGTCATATGAGCCGTAGCAATAGCTCGGATCAAAGGCAATTATGCCCACATTGTCAAGAAGCTCTGTGCAGCGGTAGACATTTTCATATTCTGTCGCCTCCCAGAGCTTCGGGTCGGCATAGTTTTTCAGTGATCCCGAAATGATAGGCTTGATACCCTCGCCATATGCATAAAAAGTAAGGTTGTCATGCACCACCTTGACGCTGCCTCTGAACATATCTCCGCGCTTGAAAAGCACCGTGTCTCGGTCCTGTGTGATGGAGTTGAGCTTTTCGATCGAGCATATCGGCTTTTCAATCGAAAGACCGTCGTTTTCATCGCAACCCGCGTTTGAAACATATATAACCCGTTCTCCGCGGGGAATATAGTTGCGGGAATTGATAACATTGTTTTTCATTTCCTGAGCCTTAAGATCTATGATCTTGCGTACCTCAGCAGGAGGCAGAGCTTCAAGCTCGGGCATATATTTTCTGTCAGCCATATTCTGTTCCTTTCATCAAGAAAAGTTGTAAAAAAGCCCATTTGCCAGAATTTTCTTCCTATTGCAACTATACCATAAACCGCCGTTTATTTCAACAAAATAGAGAAAATAACTTCCGTCAAAGAGTAGAAATTTGATATGTTATTTTGGGCAATTTTTCACAAACAAAAACTCCGACATGACTTTTTGGTCAGTCGGAGTCTGTTTTTTGCTCTTACCGTCAGAAATTGATGTTGGCGGAATCGGGAGCATCCTTTGTAATATGGCCTTCAGCATCACGACCGTCTCTGTATCTGATGCCGCCTGTCATATTGTCGGAAAGTCCGTCGGTCATGTCATTGACAACGCCGTCGGTGTTGTCGCTGTCATCCATGGGAGTATAGCCGTCGCCATCGGCGTCACCGCACGAAGCAAGGCAAAGGGTGCCCGAAAGGGCAAAGATAGTAAGTGCATATGCCGCATACTTTTTGATCTTCATTTTTTAATCCTTTCACTGTTCCCATGATAGCTTTTCCGAAAATCACTGTCATTATTCTCAGTCCTCGATGTATTTTATACCTATGCTTGAGCAAATTCTTCTCTTTTCGGCATCGGTCAGATCGAACTGTTTGATCCAGGCAAAAAGCTCCAATGAACTGTATTTCGGAATATAGCGTTTTTCCGCTTCGTCATATTTCACCATCTGCGCCATGCGCTGTGCCGTCGACAGGCAGGTTTTGTAATAGTCGCCGTATTTTTCCGGTTCTTTGCCGTTCTCAGTGCTGTCAGAGTCTTTTTTGTTTTTTTCATATTCGAATTTTTCGCGGTTAAGCTCAAGGTTTTCGCGGTCAAGGGCGTTCTGTTCACGCTCTGCGGCGATGTCGGCAGAAAGCTTTGCGTTGTTGTAGCTTGTCTGTGCCTCAAATTCCTTCAGCCATTTTTCATAATCCGCCGCAGATTCACTTTTCTTGAACGCCAGCTCCTTGAGAGCAAGAAGCGTGTCGTTTTTCTCCTTTTCCTTTGAGAGAGCGTGTTCCGCCTGACGCGCCTTTTCATCGTTTTCGGACTCGGTCTTTCGGAGCGAAAACTCCTGCCACCATTTGCTGTCCTCCACACCGTCACGGAGCTTTTCGTACTCCGCCTTTTCCTCGTCGGAAAGCAAGGAATTATAGCGGTAATACTCATCCGAAAGTGCCTGCATCGCAGTGCCCGAAAGCTCATAAAGACTGCTCTTGAGACTATCATTGGCCTCTTTTTTTCTGTCATTCTTTTCGTTTTCAAGCTGATTCACATAGTCGTAAAGCGCCTCTCTTGTCTTTGACTTTTCGGTAAGAGTTCTTCCGCCTCTGTCTGAATACCCCTTGTTCAGACGCTGCTCTTCATAAAGCTTTTCGTTTTCTTCATAAGCCTTATAGGCGTCCTTGATCTTGTTGTTGTATTCCTGCTCCATGTCCTTGATATATTTGTTGTAGCCTGAGGATAAAAGTGAGGCTCTTTCGTTGATACCTCTTATGTAGGAATCAGCCACCGACTTTGCCACAGCGTCGCGGTCCATGGTCTCATAGTCCTCATAATACTTTTTATCAAACAGAGCCTTGGGCGATGAGACGGTAGAGACTTTTTTCGTTCCGACGCTCTCGGTCATGTTCCCGAAAAGCTTGTCGGCATATCCGTCCTTTGCCACCTTCGATTCATCGACCCCCATGCTCTTTGCCTTTGAAAGATTGTGATTGTAGGACACGGTGTCTGCCCATTTCATCTGCTCGGACACATCAAGCCCTGCCGCAAGGCGGTTGCTGATCGCATCCTGGGTGCGGGCGATCTCTTCATTATAGAGCTCGTCATTTCCGTCCTTGAGCATACTCAGTCGCTGTTGTGCCGGAATAGTTGCGTATTTCCATTTTGTAGCCATAAAATGCTCCTTTCTTATAAGTTATATTTTTCACGCTGTATCGGAACATAGCAAAAGCTGAGTCCCGAAATGCCGAGCTTTGCGTTTTTGAAAACAAATTTCACCGCAAATTTATCGGCATAATATGGGGGAAGTTTTATTTTCAGGCGGCGGTCATTTTCGGGAATGGCAGGCGAATACGAATAAAACCTTTTCCCGTCACCGTAAAACTCCACGGAAAATTCGCCGCTCTTTTCATATACCGCGCAATCAAACGAAAGATAAACCAGTCTTTTTTGGGTTATTTTCCCATCAAGGTCATAGCCCTTTGTCATAAAAGATGAACTGATGTCGGCACTTTCCTCTTTGCCGTCAGAAAAATGCGTGTCGCAGACAGCGTCGGGGAAATACTCAACAAGGTGAAAAGAACCATCATCTGTCACAAAATACAGCTTTCCCTCAAAGCCAAAGATATATACGCAGTCCGAAAGTCCGTCAAGCCTGTACCATGACAGCCTGCTTTCTGCCTTGTCGTAATCACTGCCGCTGTAATAGGGCGTTGCACCGTAATCCCAGACAAAAAGCGAGCTTCCATCATAAATATAGTACTTTCTGTCAAAATCGCAGGCTGCAAAGCTTTTTTCGGAATCCTTTCCGATGCTCCATTCACCCTTGAGATTTGCCGAAATATGCTTGACATTGAGCTCATCAAAAATGTCTGTCGATTGCAAAAGATATATTCCCGAGTTGCGGTCGGCAAAAACAGGCGTGTTATCGATCGACCTTACGACATTTTTCATATCACAGCCGACCGGTGAATATACCTCTGTCACGGGAAAGCTTGCTCCGTCCTCCATCGAAAACTCATACTGCATCGAATAGATATGCTTCTCGGTGAAAAAGAAAAGCTTTTCATATCTCTTCTGCGCCGCAGTGATCTTTTCGCAGCCGTCCCCGACGATTTCCTCGTTTGTGTCAGGAAAATAAAGCGGCTGCTTCAGCTCGCTGCGGAAATATGATCCGGGATAGCTGTCATTTCCCGTAAGGAAGGCTCGCGTTCCGTCATTCACTGTGCCGCCGTAGCAGAAAGACACTGTGCTGCCGTAGACCTTGGCAAGATTATCTTTCACAGCCTCTTCATTGTCAGAAATGGAATAAACCAACGATACAGTCTCCGCACTCGTTGCCGATTCGCTACCGCGCATCGAAAGAGCTTTCGGTCCGGCATACATCATATATGCATCTGTGGTCAACACTCCGTCGAAATAGATATCAACTTTTACATTCGGATCCACTTCATACGGAAGTGTGTAGGTTGCATGGTTGGTAAGAGGTTTATAGCTGCATTTGACCTTCTTTGTCAGCAGGTTAACCGGCTCAAGGACATCATAATCCTCAAGACGAATATCTCTTGAATAAACAACCTCCGGAATATAAGGCTCGACCTTCTCGCAGGACATATCTTTTTTTATTTCATATATCTCATATTCCGCAGTATAAAGATATACATTTCCGTTCATGGCAAGAAAAACGCTCTCGCAATCGGAAATTTGCTCCTTAACAGCAATCAGCTCCTTGCCGTCAAAGCGCATAACAGAAGTTCCGATGTGCATAAAAACATTCCCTTCAAATTCACGGTCGAGAATACTGTGAAATTTTCCTGACATCGGGGCACACACCTCGCAAAATGCACCGCGCTGAACAAGAGCTCCGTTTTCAAACAGCATATTGGAAAGCTGTGTCAGCGATGAATTGTTGCCGTTGTCGAACCTTGAAAGACCGCCCGACAGCTTACCGGGAGAAAATACATACCTGCCCTTGCCCGAAATACTTCCGGTATTAACACGATTGTAAGCCATTCAAAGCCTCCTCTCACCTGCGAAAAGCATATCCGTGCCTTCTTTTTCCAAAAAAACCTCCTGAGAAAAAGCTGTTTTTTCTTGTCAGATTGTTTTTCGGATAGATGTTTGCAAGCAGCTCCCTGTATTTGTAGGTAAGCCTCGAATAAAGCTCGCCGTCCTCCCTTTCGCACAGCGCCGCCGCCACAGAATATATCACAGCCTCATACGCTGTGGGAGAAAGCTCAAGGACAGTATCGGGCGATGTGCTTTCGTCAAAGCTTGCAGGATACTCAAAATACTCCATGGTATAGCTTCCGGAATATCTCTCGCTGCAGGAAATGATGCCGTCCGATACTTCGAAAAGGTCTGCCGGTATTCCCAGACTTCCAATGCGCTTTTCGCCGTAAACCGCCTTAATCTCGGACAACAGCGGCGAGATGGCACAGTAAATTCTTTTTCCGTCGGGAAGATATTTTTCGTCAGTGCATCCGCAAAGGCTCTCTTTGTCGTATAGCTTCAACTTTTCCACAAAAAGACCTGTTTCCGACGAAAAAACAATCCTTGTGGCATCCTGCGGCACAAAAGCTCTCATTACCGCAAGGTTTCCAAACCAGCTTTCAAGCTGTCTTTCCTCTATTACCTCTCCGTTCAAGCCGACAAAGACAAGCTTGCCGCATCCGCAAAAATCAAACGACACGGCTCCCGACAAAAACGGAAGCTCAATGCTGTTCTGCCCCTCTGCAATCTGAAAATCGCAGAGCTGTGCAAGCACCACCGGTTTTGAAAAACAAAGCCTTATCCTTTTGACAGTCGACCCGAGAGCTGTGTTCACAAGACACAAAGCTCCGTTGAGAGCAGTAATAAACCGCCTGTCAATATCGGCGGCACCGCCTGAAAAAATGTCATAATTCTCACCGTTACGGCTGTATTCGTCAAGCGCCCTGAAAACATCTGCGCGCAAAGAGCCGATTGTATGACAGTTATTCATAAAAACTCTCCTTTCTTGTTTTTTACAAAAAGGGGCAAATAATTGCCCCCCAAAAGATTTTTCAGACCGGATCGGTGATAATAAGCGAAACTGCAACAGAAGCATCGCTGCTCGAATTGTATACCTCCACACAACCCGAAAATTCGATAACTTCCCCCTCGCTCATTCTGTAACCCGAGGTCTTGTCGGGCTGTCCCTGAAAGGTGAGAATAAGACCTTCGCCATGGACTTTCATTTTTGTGCCGAGACCCTCATATCCGACGGCAAGCGTGCCCGAGCTTGCAACCTCAGCGTATTTTGTCTCCACAACCCTTGCGGGAAGATTTGTCACAAACATATTTTCACTCTCCTGTCATTTCTCACGCGGGATCAGAGAAGATAATGGGTCTTGCATCGCCAAAGCCGAAGCCGAAGTCCACATAACCGATGTAGTCTGTGAGAAGAGGATTTGTGCCGTTCGACACAAGCACCGTGGGCTCGGTGATATAAACAAGCTTTAATATCTCGGGCATGAGCATCGAGTCTGCAATAGCCCACTTTTTGCCCGTAAGACCGATGCCGCCTCCGCCGACCACAAGATATTTCATGCCGTAAACAGGGTTTGCGGCATTTGTGTTTGCGTCGCCGTCGGGATTCTTTTCGGGAATGAGACGGGAGTTCGGACCGCAGATCTCCTTTGCCTTGGGTTCAAGCTCGGGGCTGACAAGAAGAAGGTCGAAATTACCTGCAAAGGGAAGTCCGTCGGGAGTGACAAAAGACGAAGCCTTTGTCTGCGCCGAGGTGATGGCTGCCACCGAAAGGTTTGAATGGATAACATTCGAATAAGTTTCTTCGCTTTCGGAATTGATCTTGTGATGATCGGATGCCCACGCCACACCGTCAGAGCCGATGGTGGTAAAAGCGTTTCCAAAGAGGCGGTAGAACTCATTGAGAACAGTCATATACGCCGAATCGGCAAGGCGGGTGCCCACCTTTTCGGATTCGTTTGACTGGTCAATCTTTGTCTTCTTGTAGGACATGGTCACCTTGAGAGCGTGCTCCTTGGGGGTGACGGTGGTAATAAAGGCGCGCTTCTGATCAGCAGAGGCTATGTTCGAGCCGTCATAAACAGGGATCTCACCGTAACCGCCGACACCCTCAAAACGGTAGTCGACCGAATCCTGAGTGATGACCTCGGCAAGGTTTGAAATCACATCCATTCTGTCGGCATAGCGCAGATCGAATCTTTTTTTGACAAGAGGATAAAGGTCCTGGGGCCATGTGTAAATATCATTCATATTTCAAAATCTCCTTTTCTCTTTTTGTTATCATCAGTTGAAGAATGTGTTGAAAAAGCCGAGCTCATATGTACCCTTTTCGGGGCAGGAGGCAACAACCTTTTCTCCCTTGCTTGCGCTTGCGGCAAAAACAACACTCTTCGCATCGTCGGAAAGTGCAAGATATGTAAAGCCCGCGGGAGGGATGACAGCATATCTGTCGCAGACCTGTGCGGCACCGCCGTTTTCAACGGTAAGCTTTGCGCCCGAGGAGGCGGTGATGCGTCTGAGAGTACCGACAGAATCGGTGTTGGCGGAAGCTTGGGACTTTGCAACAAGCTTAACAAAGCCGCCGACAAAAGCGTTTGCGGCAGAAGGCATCGTCATGCCGCTGACATTGACGGTGTTTGCAGTACCCACAGTATCCACCTCAAATTCGGAAGCCTTGACAGTGCAAAGCATTCCGGGGGACACGATCACCTTCACATATCCTTTTCCCGCTCTGTGGTCAAGCTCATCCTTTTCAACCTTGTAATCCTCGGCAAGGATGCCGAGAATAACATCTCCCTCGGAGGCTTTTTTTGCCTTGCCGCCCGAGATCGTAACGACAGTACCTCTGCCGAGATCGGCAGTTGTGTCAATTTCGTATTCGCGGATGCAGGGGTTTGAAATTCCTGCGCTGTTCATACAGTAATCCATAAATCAGTTCTCCTTTTCTTTTTTTGTTTTTCAGAGCTTTGCGCTCTTTTCAAAGTTTTTTCGAAGGTATCTGCGAAAGCAGTTCGGCATACTGTCTGAACGACATTCCCGCTGCCTTCGCTATCCTTCTCTGGTTGTCGGAAAGCATACTTCCGTAATCGACCGCGCAGGAGGCTCCGCCCGAAAAGCCGGTGGAAGCAAGCTCCCTTTGCGCGGCACGATATCTTTTCACCTCAGGACTCGAAGAAAGTCCGTCGAGAAAACCGAGATAATCCTCGTAAAGGGAGAGGATATCTCCCCTTTTCCCGCGGGAAAAGAATCTGAAAGCGTCGTCGGATAAGGCTTCTTCAAGCTTTTCCTCGCCGTATCTTGCAAGAAAATCCGAAAGCTCTCTTATTCTTCTTTCCCACGCGTCATAAAAAGCTTCCTTTTCCCTGATAACAGGTTCTGCCGCATAAGCGTTCCCGCCCTGTGCGCTTTCTTTGCGGCAAGCGTCGGGAAACACTTCTCGCTCTGTCTGTGCACTGTCGGTCTTTTTTTCCGCATCATCTGCCTCTTTTTCAAGCTCTTCAAGCTTGTCTGCAAGCGATGCGTTTGATAAATTTTTGAAAGCCTCTTTTTGGCGGAGAAGAGACAATGTATCGCGTATTTTTGTCAGCGATTCGTTGTTTTTTCTCTCACGCAAAAGGCGCTGTTCAACAATCTTTTCAAGCTCCTCACGGGTGAAAAGCTTTACCGCTTCGGTCTTTTCCGAAGTCTCTGTCATGTTTTCGGTCATCATTCCATGTCCTCTCTTTCGATAACGGGAAGAGGCATTTCCTCGCTCTCCCCTTTGGCATATTTTCTTTCGAGCGCATCGCATATCTGTGCGCGCATGGGCAATCCCATAAGCTCGACATAGCTCTGTACAAGTCTGAAATTGTCGGCATTCACAGGTACCTTGATAAGATCGCTCAAAGCCTGTACCGTGAAGGCTTTTGAATTTGCAATTCCGTCTCCCACATGGATCTTGACATCAACAACAGGAATGTATGCGCAGTCATCGTCTCCGTCGGGGTAGGTGGCATAATCGGCAAAGCGGTATATCTTTTCTCCCACATTGACAGCACCTATCTCGATGATTCTGTCGTCATCATAGTATTCCAGTGCCGTTCGGTCTATCAGCTCATAAAGCCGTCTGAAGCCCTCGGATTTTATGACCTTTTTCATCATCTGACGGTTTTTTGCCCTCTCGTTGAGAAGTGCGATTCCCGAGGCTGTCGTCACTCTCGTGGGCTCAACTCCCTGATTCAGCTCATAATTTCCGGTGGTATCCTTCATGATATCCCGCCAGAAGTTCGAATTTGAATACTGATTGTTCTGGGAATAGCCCGAGTTTCCGAGGCGCTGGATCTTGCCCATCATGCCCGGGCGAAGCTTCCAGACAGCACCGGGAGAATTGTCAAGCTCTCCGTCATCCGAAAGAGCATTTTCCTCGGCAACAATGATGTCGTTTGACGAAAAAGCCGAATTCATCTGAGCATACGAAAGCTCTCTGTCGGAAGCATCAATAAGAGGAATGATCGCTTCAAGCTCACTCTTTCCCCAGATACTGTCCTCCCCCGGGATCTTCGAATAGATAACAAAGGGAAACATATTGCAGACAGTATTCTTCCAGTATTTCGGAATATATCTGATCTCCCGCTCGCCGAGAAGAATAGAAAGAGCAATATCTCCCGCTTTCCAGCTGTATCTGACATTAACCTGCTTGCCGCCCATCTCGCATTTGACGGTTGCCGTGCCATCCGACGGCTGTCTGAACCACCATTCGGTGACGGTGATGGTGTCATCTCCGATCTCACCCGAAGTCCTTTCGTCCCCCGTGTACTCATAGTATCTGCCGTTGCGGTAGCTGTCGATGTAATCCGAAATGTCCTCTCCGAGGTTTTTGAAATCTTTTTCAAAAATTCTCTTTGCCTTCTGCTTGTGAAGACGGTAAACATAGCCGATATATTCGCAGCCGTCAACAGTGGATGACGCAGGGTCTGTGAATATCTGCTCGGGCTTTGGCGCATCGATTATGACCTCGCCTGCGTTTCTGCCGTCATAGACTGAGCTGTCCCAACAGACCTTGTATACGGCAGAGCCAAGAATGTTCAGTCTTCTTTCATTGACGGCATTTTTCTGTTCAAGATAGTTGATGTCGCAAACAAAGCGAGCAATCTTTTCGCGCTGCTTCGCCCTTTCGTAATCGTCAGCAGTACGTGGAGAAAACTCGAAATCGGGAAGAGTGGTGTCGATCTGACTTTCCACATGAATAAAACCGTCGGTCGACTGCGCCGCCTCCCAGGGGATATCCTGTTCGCCCGCAAAGGCACTGTTGTGCGAGCTGATCTCATGATCTCCGTCATAGTAGGCTCTCATCTTTTTCCAGTAACCGATAACCGGTGCCTTGTTGCGTGCGGCAACATCAAGAAGATGCGCCACCGTCTCCTCGCGGCAGAGCCTTTCGGAATAGTCATAGTCGGCAAAACGGCTTTGTCTGTTTGAAGAGGAGAGCCTTGTCATTGATGTGTTTTTCATTCTTTGTTCCTTTCATGAAGTTATAGTTTTTTTGCTTTTTCACGCGTAAGCTTTTCATAAAGCCGTTCTTTTTTACCCTCTGTCTGTAACGGCTTTGGCGTACAGGTTCTGAGCGATGCAAAATACCTCAAAGCATCGGGGGCGTGAGTAATCTCATGGGGCTGTGTTGCCGCGTCCCCGGGCTTTTTTGCATCATGCATCAGCTGGGGAAGCGAGCGGATAAGATTTGCGCAGTTTCTTGAAATTTTCATCATGCTGTCGCGTTTTCCGTCCTTATCATACGGTTTGAGCCATTCCTTCAGGCACATCCACCCCTGTACACGGTCGGGAGAAAGCTTTGAAAGATAAACTCCGTTTTCGCAAAAAAGCTCGTAGATGCTCTTGCCCGAATCCTTTTGCCTCGACCAGAGATCGGAGGGCGCAATTATCTGACACACCCCTGCGCTTTTGGCGCGAATAAGCTCTGCCGCTTCGCTGACCACAAGCCCGCTCTTATATATCTCATCGTAAACGATAGCTCTTCCATCTGAACTGATCGCCACAAAAACTGCCGAAGTCGGAGGCCAAGCGGTCTTA
>JAZSFD010000134.1:0-3338 GCA_045532035.1 Eubacteriales bacterium
TTTCGATAATTGTTTTCTCTCGTCATTTCTTTTTGAAAAAGAAATGACGAGAGGGAGTGCGCGAGAGGGGCGCGATAGTCCCTCTCGCAATTCTCTTTAATTTGATTCCGACTCCTTCCGTCTTCGTCTGCGGCAAGTCCCTCCCTCGGGGAGGGAGGCTATTAAGGGCTCATCCTTTGGGGGGGCTGTCGCGAAGCGACTGAGGGAGTTGGAGCTTTTGTCATAGGCTTGCTGTTTGCGCACATCCTCATCATAGGGAGCTTTTTTTGGACTTACACAACATTTATATTTCCGCAATTCTGCTGAATATGTACATAAAGCTTTTTGCCGGGCATTCCGTTTTGCTCTCTTATATGCACAGACGCCACATTGTTGCCGCCGCGCTCGATTATATGCCAAGACGGAGGAACATGGAGGGTGACGGTGCCGAAATTGTTGAGAATATATAGTGTTGCATCGCCTGCATAAAGCTCTTCATTCTGAACAAAAAGATCATAAAAACCGAAATTGCTTTCGATCCTGAAGCCGTCAAGCTCTGAGGCATCTACATATTGAGTTTTGCTGCCGAGATGACCGCTTTTGCCGCCTATTCTTATCCATCCGTTGCCATGTGCTCCCCGAAAAATCTTGCTTGTACCCCATCCAAGAAAGATTGCGGCAACAAAGATAACAAAATTCGGGACAATGTTAATATTTTCCAGACCACACAATATCGCGATATCTTTTTCTGCTGTGAAGAAGGAAAAGGCAATCATCATCCATCCGATAAAGAAATGACGGCGGACGAAGACGGAAACGGCGTATATGAGCAGCAGTGAGGCAATAACTATCCTTGTGAGAGATATATTTGCGGAAAGGGTTCGTTCAAATATGCTTGCCGCAACAAAAAGAGCGGCACACAGCACCGTGACGATGCCGATGATTATGCTTTTTGTGTTCTTGTTCATTTTTTCAACCTCTTATCTTCAATATCCTGCTATAATTGTAGTACAAAAAAATAGTTTTGTAAAGGGCTTTTGCGTGACAGGTAAGAAATTCGGAGTGACAGGCTTTTTTATGTGAGAAAGAGAGATGCATGTTAATAATTTGTAAATTATTATGTTTGCTATTTACTTTATATGGAATATTTGATATAATCTATCGGTAAGCGCAAAAAAGCGCCTGCAAAAATACTATAACACACATACAGACGCCAAGGCAGGGTGTCGCAACTGCGATTTTGCCGCTGACGATGCGCTGTATGGAGGGTAAAACCCAAGGAGGAAACACAAATGTCAGTAGTATCCATGAAACAGCTTCTCGAAGCAGGTGTTCATTTCGGACATCACACAAGAAGATGGAACCCGAAGATGGCTGAATACATCTCCACAGAAAGATACGGCGTATACATCATCGACCTTCAGAAGACAGTAAAGAAGCTCGAAGAAGCTTATATGTTCGTTCGCGAAGTAGCTATGGAAGGCGGCAATGTACTTTTCGTTGGTACAAAGAAGCAGGCTTCCGACGCTATCAAGGAAGAGGCAGACAGAGCAGGTGTTAACTATGTTAACGTAAGATGGCTCGGCGGTATGCTCACAAACTTCAAGACAATCAAGAAGTCCATCGCTCGTCTCAACAGCCTCCACACAATGGAAGACAACGGCACCTTCGATCTTCTTCCCAAGAAGGAAGTTATCGGCCTTGTTAAGGAAATCAACGACCTCGAAAGAAACCTCGGCGGTATCAAGAACATGACAGAGCTTCCCTCTGCAATGTTTGTTGTTGACCCCCGCAAGGAAAAGAACGCTGTTGCAGAAGCAAAGAAGCTCGGTATTCCGGTTGTCGCTATCGTTGACACAAACTGCGATCCCGACGAAGTTGACTATGTAATCCCCGGCAACGATGACGCTATCCGCGGCATCAAGCTCATTCTCTCTGTTATGGCTGATGCTATCGTTGAAGGCAGACAGGGCGAACAGCTCACAGAAGCTCCCGCTGAAGAAGAGGCAGCTGACGCTGAATAATCTTTCGGAAACCGAACTTAAAATCACGAATATCAGGAGGAAAATATAATGGCTATCACAGCAAAGGACATTGCAGATCTCCGCGCAAAGACAGGTATCGGCATGATGGAGTGCAAGAAGGCACTCACAGAAGCAAACGGTGACATGGACGAAGCTATCAAGATTCTCCGCGAAAAGGGTCTTGCTGTTGCCGCTAAGAAGGCAGACAGAATCGCCGCTGAAGGTAAGGTTGACATCAAGCTTTCCGCTGACGGCAAGAAGGCTGCTATCGTTGAAATCAACTGCGAAACAGACTTTGCCGCAAAGGGCGACAAGTTCCTCGCATTTGCTGATAAGGTTCTCGACATCATCCTCGAAAAGAACCCCGCTGACGTTGACGCTCTTCTCGCAGAAAAGTACGACGCAGACAACACAGTTGACGACATCCTCAAGAAGGAAATCATCAACACCATCGGCGAAAACATCTCTATCCGCAGATTCCGCGTTGTAGAAGGCGTTGTTGCAAGCTACGTTCACGGCGGCGGAACCATCGGTGTTATCGTTAAGGCTGAAACATCCTGCGCTGATGTTGAAGCAGTTAAGGGCGTTCTCAAGAATGTTGCTCTCCAGATCGCAGCTATGAACCCCAAGTATCTTGGCAAGGAAGATGTTCCCGCTTCTGTTCTTGACGAAGAAAAGAACATCCTCATGACTCAGATCCAGAACGATCCCAAGAACGCTTCCAAGCCCGCACAGATCATCGAAAAGATGGTTTCTGGTAAGATCGGCAAGTTCTATGATACAAACTGCCTCATGTTCCAGGAATATGTTAAGGACGACGCAAAGAAGGTTGCTGAATATGTTGCTGACGAAGCAAAGGCTCTCGGCGGCGATATCAACATCTGCGAATTCCTCAGATTCGAAAAGGGCGAAGGCATCGAAAAGAAGGAAGACGACCTTGCAGATGAAGTTGCAAAGCTCGCAGGCCTTAAGTAATTAATAATTACAAATAGAAAGACGGCAGTCGGAAGACTGCCGTCTTTTTGTATTCCTCGCAAGTGTGCAGACAAAAGCGGTTTGTCGGAGGGAAAGACAAATCACATATGAGAACGCAGGGGGTGAATCTCTCCCTGTAGGGGACGATGCCTACATCGTCCCGTTCAGAAATACATTTATAACTTGTTTTGCGGGACGATGTGGGCATCGTCCCCTACAATTATTGCAAACGCTCATCTGTCAGGGGTGGATGAGGTGTGGGAATCAAGCCTATGGCAAAAACTCTAACTCCCTCAGTCGCTTCGCGACAGCTCCCCCGAAGGAGGAGCCTTTTTTTCAGCCTCCCTCTTGAGGGAGGTG
>JAZSFD010000064.1:0-25116 GCA_045532035.1 Eubacteriales bacterium
CCATATATTCTTCAAGGCACAAACCCTCGCTCATTATGATCTGTGCATGGTATCTGCCGACATAGCGGTAATGCCATGGTTCAAACATGATCTTTGTGATGTCGGTTTTGTCTTTAGGATAGCGCAGGATGAAGCCGAACTTTGCGCAGTTTTGCAAAAGCCAGCTGTATTCCGCGGTGTTTGCAAAGGCTTGACTTGCCGAAGGAAGGTTGTGCAGATCGCAACAAAGACCGCTCTGATGCTCACTGGTGCCGGGGAGAGCCACTGCCTGGGATGCCTTTTCATAAGCGCGGTCACCGAAGCTTGGGCGAAGCGCCGCCACCTGATTGTCAAAAAGCTGTTGCTGATAGTTATAAGATCGGTAGCCGCTGGTAATGCTCAAGGAGGTATAGCCGCAGGCGGCTGCCTCTTTCAGCATGGCCTCCATTGCTTTTGCGGCATAAAGATCCATTTGCTGGGTGTTTCTGCCGTCCCGTCTTGTGTGGATAAGATCAGTGAGCTGTGCGGGCAGGTAGTCTTTCGTGAGAGTATTCTCGGTGTTGACAAGAAAAAGATACTTGTCGCGGTCGGCAGGATTCATGTATTCCTCGTATGCCGAAAGGTCTGTTTTGAACTCAACTGCAGATGCACGGGAGGTATAGACATTGTCAAAATAATCGCTGACTGTAAGCGCGCTTTCGACAATTGAAGTGCGGCTGACAAGATAATAATCATCCACATTGACTTTTATGTCTACCACAAGCTTTGTGTTGGTCTTTTGATAGTCAAATATCAGACCATCAATGTAATTCTCATAAAATTCAAGGGGTATCAAAAGCTTTTTGCCGACTCTTTTGCAGCTTTCTGAAAGGAATCTGTTCTCACCGTCAAGACAAAAAGAGTTGCCGCCCGAAAACTTTGCATAAGATCCGTCGGGAAAAACAAGGGTCTTTGTGCCCTCGTCGCCGTAAATGCCGTAGGAGCAGTATTCGGCAAGGGTTTCGGGAGAAAGATAGAATTTGCCATCCTCACATATCAGTTCTTCGGCCTTTATCGAGCGGATGCGGTTACTGCCTTTTCTGAGGTAAAAGGAATAGGGCATTTCGCCGTCATCTGTTGAATTTATATCAAAAGCAAAAATTCCGAAAACTGCCACGGCAAAGACAAGAAAAACAGCAGCTATCACAGCAACAAGCAAAAGCTTTGCGCTAAAAGATGAGTTATTGTTTTTTGCCATTGAAAAACACCTCCGTTTTCTGAATCGATTTGTCATCGACGGATATACTTATAACAGTATATCACATTTTTTCATTTTATGGAATATGCTTTTTATAAAATCTTTGATTTTTTTGACGGGAGGCGCGCTTATGTCACAGAAACACGAAAAAATAAGAAAAGAATATTTTGACGAAAGACCTCTTGAGGAGGTTTGGGAGAATATGTATTGCGACCCTTTGGATTGCGACGAACGGGTTTATTCTTCAAAAATCAAAGAAAAACAGAGATATCAGGAGAAAAAAGAAGAAAATGACGGTTTTTTTGAACAAGAACGGCTGATTTGAATTGTTTTTGACTTTATTTGTCTTTGACTTTCTTTGACCTTTAGGGTATAATTATCACGAAAGGTCAAGAAAGGTCAAGAAAGGTCAAAGGAGAAACAAAATGCTCATATCCGAAAAAATAGCAAAAATGATCGAACAGATGCTGGAGGAACAGAACGGAATTGCCGAAATACAGAGAAACGATTTCGCAAACCGTTTAGGCTGTGTCCCCAGCCAGATAAACTATGTCATATCCTCCCGCTTCTCAAAGCAACACGGCTATATCGTCGAAAGCCGCAGAGGTGGCGGTGGATACATCAAGATCACCCGTGTACGCATGGAGGGAAGAGAATATCTGATGCATCTTTTCGCATCGGCGGGAAACAGCCTTGACATTCAATCTCTCAGGGCGTATCTTATCTCGCTTCTTGAAAACGGGATTATTTCCGAGGGGCATCTGAAGATATTTTCGGCAATGCTGTCCGACAGCGCACTGTCTGCCGAGACAGACAAAAATGTGAGAGATATGCTTCGCGCTGACATTTTCAAGACATTGCTTCTCAATCTTATCTGAAAACACAGGACAAAAGGAGTTGATACATATGCTGTGTGAGATCTGCAAAAAAAATCAGGCAACATTCTTTTATAAGCAAACAAAAAACGGAGTAACTTTTGAAAAAAATCTTTGTTCATCCTGCGCGAAAGAGCAGGGACTTACGGCAAATTACGGACTTTTTGATTTCGACGGCATCGCATCGGATGATTTCTTCGGCGGACTTTTCGGAAGCTTTGCCGCAGGACAGCCGAAGATAGTTGCGGCACAAAAATGTGAAAAATGCGGCATGACTTTGGGTGAGCTGCTTAATTCGGGGCGTGTAGGTTGTGCACAGTGTTATAATGTTTTCCGAAAATCCCTCATACCTACCATCACAAAGATCCATGGAAATGTGGCGCACTGCGGAAAGGTGCCGATGATCGAAAATGCCGGGGAAAACATTTTCGAAAAAGAAGATACAAAGGTGCAAGAGCCTGTCTGCGAGCTTTCGATCAGCGAACAGATATCGGCTCTCAAAAACAAACTGAAGGATGCAATAGAGGCTCAGGAATATGAAATGGCGGCAAAATACCGCGACAGCATTAAGGAGCTCGAAAAGAAGCTTGCGGAAGGAGGCGAGGAATAATGAAATGGTTTAATGACAAACGTTCATCCGACGGCGTAGTGCTCAGCTCAAGAGTGCGCCTTGCACGAAATCTTGCCGATTATCCTTTTCCGAAAAAGTGCAGCGAAGAAGATAAGATAAAAATCTGCAGCACCGTGAAAAACGCCCTTTCGTCTTATTCCTGCGAAAGATTTAATTACATACTTCTCGATTCTCTTTCGGCAATTGATAAGAATGTACTGCTCGAGGATCACATGATAAGCCGTGAGTTCTGCGAGGGGGAAGCTTTGGGCCGAATGCTTGTGACAGACGAGCATTCCACTGTGTCTGTCATGGTCAATGAAGAAGATCATCTGCGCATTCAGTCGATATTTCCCGGGCTTGACATTGACCTTGCCTATAAAAAGGCTTGCGAGGTTGATGATGCCATCCTTCACGGAGCAAAGCAGGCATTTGACGAAAAACTCGGTTATCTGACCTCCTGCCCCACAAACTTGGGGACGGGAATGCGTGCCTCCGTAATGCTTCATCTTCCTGCTCTTACCTCCTGCGGACAGATGAAAAGCCTTGTGAATACCCTTACAAAAATAGGTCTTGCGGTACGCGGACTTTATGGAGAGGGAAGTGAAGCCGACGGATGCCTGTATCAAATATCCAATCAGATAACCCTCGGAGTATCGGAGGAGGATGCCATCGGAAAGCTTTCGGGCGCCGTAAGCCAGGTGGTCGAGCGCGAGAAGCATCTGCGGGAAACTCTTGTTTCGGGTGGCGGCATTGATTTCGAAGACAGCATCTGCCGCTCTCTGGGACTTTTGAAATATGCGAAGAAAATGTCCTCCAAGGAGTTTCTGAAGCTTTGGTCGGATGTGAGGTTCGGTGTTGAAAGCGGAGTTATAAAGGAACTTGAAACTGTTAATCTTTCGAAGCTTCTTGTGGAGGCGATGCCTGCGCATATTCTTAAGAAATACCCCGAAATTACCACCACAGCCGCACGGGATGCAAAACGCGCGGATGTTATAAAAAGCTATTTTGTATAATTTGAGGTGATATAAAATGACAGACAGATTTACCGATAACGCCCAGCGTGCCCTCGGTGCGGCATACACAGCCGCCCGCAAGCTCGGGCATACAAGCGTCGGAAGCGAGCATCTTCTTTTGGGGCTTCTTTCACGCACCGAATCGCTTGCCGCAAAGCTCCTTGAAAAATATGGTGTCAGCTTTGATTCGTTCCGCGCTGTCATCGAGGAAAGCTGCGGTATCGGAGAGGAAAACGAGCAGGACATCGATATGAGCCCGAGGGCAAAGCGTATCCTTGAAAATTCGAGAGGGGAGGCTGTTGCCACAGCGCAAAATTATATCGGCACAGAGCATATTCTCATGGCAATACTCCATGAAACCGATTGCCTTGCGGTAAGACTTTTATCTGAGCTTGGCATTGATTATGAAGAGCTTTATGCCAGAACCTCCACTGTTGCCTGCGGCTTTGAGCCTTCGGGATTTACTCAGACCACGCCGAAAGCTTCAAAAAAACAGTCCGAGAGCGGCAAGAAAGGCTCATCCGTCAAGACCGAGACCCTTGACAGCTACGGAAGGGATCTCACCGCCGCCGCCCGCGAGGGAAAGCTTGACCCGGTCATCGGAAGAGAAAATGAGATGGAGCGTGTTATCCAGATCCTTTCCCGCCGCACCAAGAACAATCCTTGTCTCATCGGCGAGCCTGGCGTCGGAAAAACCGCTGTTGCCGAGGGGCTTGCACTGAGGATTGTTGAGGGCAAGGTGCCCGATACCATCAGCGGCAAAAGAGTGGTCACCCTTGATCTTTCGGGAATGATCGCCGGCGCAAAATACCGCGGCGAATTTGAAGAGCGCATCAAGAATGTCATGGCAGAGGTCAAAAAGGCAGGAAATGTCATCCTGTTTATTGATGAAATCCACACTCTCATAGGCGCAGGTTCGGCCGAGGGAGCAATTGATGCCGCAAACATCTTAAAGCCTGCTCTTTCGCGAGGTGAGATCCAGGTGGTGGGTGCTACCACCATATCCGAATACCGCAAATATATTGAAAAGGATTCGGCGCTTGAACGCAGGTTTCAGTCAGTCATGGTGGGTGAGCCCTCGAAGGAGGAAGCGGTGCTTATCCTCAAAGGCTTGAAGGATAAATATGAAGCTCATCACAAGGTGAAAATAGGCGATGCCGCCATAAATGCCGCGGTTGAGCTGTCATCGAGATACATTGCTGACAGATATCTGCCCGACAAAGCAATCGATCTTATTGACGAGGCGGCATCTAAAAAGCGTATCGGCGAGATTACGGTTCCTGCACCTCTTCGCGAGACCGAGGAGGAGATAAAGCGCCTTGATGCCGAAAAGAGCGAGGCAGTCAAGCTTCAGGAATTTGAAAAGGCGGCGCAGATAAGAAATCGCGAAAAGGAATTGAAAGAAAAGCTTGCTGCCGACAAAGCCGAATGGGAGGAAAAAAAGCGCACAAGCTATCCCGAGATCACAGATACGGATAT
Organism: Eubacteriales bacterium; assembly: GCA_045532035.1. Lineage (GTDB taxonomy): Bacteria > Bacillota > Clostridia > Oscillospirales > CAG-382 > UMGS1052. The sequence continues at coordinate 5,197 of JAZSFD010000064.1, forward strand.
CGCCGAGGTGGTGACAAGCTGGACCTCTATTCCTGTGGCGAAGCTTGCGCAGGAGGAATCCGAAAAGCTTCTTAATCTTGATGCAATACTTCGCGGCAGAGTTATCGGTCAGGACGAGGCGGTGTCGGTAATCTCCCGTGCCATCCGTCGCGGCAGAACGGGACTTAAGGATCCCAAAAGACCTCAGGGCTCGTTTATTTTCTGCGGACCTACGGGTGTCGGAAAGACCGAGCTTTCGAAAGCTCTTGCCGAAGCGATCTTCGGCGATGAAAACGCTATCATCCGCTTTGATATGTCTGAATATATGGAAAAGCACTCGGTGTCGAAGCTTATTGGTTCGCCTCCCGGCTATGTGGGATATGACGAGGCGGGACAGCTTACCGAAAAGATCAGAAGAAAACCCTATTCGGTGCTTCTTTTTGATGAGATCGAAAAGGCGCATCCTGATGTTTTCAACATTCTTCTTCAGATCCTTGAGGACGGAATACTCACAGATTCCCACGGCAGACGCGTTGATTTCAGAAATTCCGTCATCATTATGACCTCAAATCTCGGTCATTCGGCAGATGCCGAGCCCAAACGCTTAGGGTTTGTCAACGATGAGGATAAGACCGCCGAGCATGACAGACAGAGCGCAAAGGTCATGGAGGCGCTGAAGGGTTATTTCCGCCCGGAATTCCTCAACCGTGTTGATGAAATAGTAGTCTTCCGCAAGCTGTCGGATGAGGACATCGGAAAGATTGCAAAGCTTATGCTTTCGGAGATCACGAAGCGTATAGAAAATCTTGGCATTTCTATCACTTTCTCAGATGAGGTCACCGCTCTTCTTGCAAAGGAAGGCTTTGACGAGGTATATGGCGCTCGTCCTTTGCGCCGCGCAATTCAGCGAAAGATTGAGGACAGCTTCTCGGTTGAGCTTCTTGAGGGAAAGGTCAAAAAGGGCGACGGTGTGACGGCGGTGCTTGAAGACGGAAAAATCGTTTATGAAAAAGAAGCCGAAGAATAAAATGAAAAAATTGGTTATTTTTCATTCAGCTTTCATGTAATCATCACATTGTGGCTTTATTATATAAACTGTAAGGCAGGATAGCTAACTGAATAGAGATCTTGTTCTTCATTTCTCCTTAAAATATGTTGGGAAACGCCCCGAAGCAATTTGTTTGCCTCGGGGCGTTTTCTGTCTTGCCTGTGCAGGTGAGCGACTCCACAAAAGCAGGAGCTTTCGGAACAAAAAAGAGAGAAGCTTTCACTTCTCTCTTTTGGATTATGAGGTTTTTGCTTTATGCTTCTTCGGGTTCGGGCTGAAGAACGATAACTACAGCGTTTTTATCGCCCCACTTATCGGCAATCTGATCTGCCGCATCGTAATCACAAGTAACCTTTGAACCCTTGAGGTTTCCGAGCGGGAGACCGAGAGTCTGAATGTAGATGTTTTTGTCTTCTGTTTCTGTTGAGTTGCTGGGAAGATTCAGAAGATAACCCGAGCACTTGTTGAACACATTGTATTCGGTGAGCTGATCGGTGTTTGTAGAAAGCGACGAGCCGCAGTATGCATAACCTGTTCTGTAACGTGTGGTCGAACCCCAACCGTAGCCGGATTCGTTGAGAATGTTATATGCAGAATGTACATCCTTGGTATACTTTGTGGCTGCGGGAGCTGTGGGAGTTGTTCCGTTGCCGGGAGAGTTATAGAACTCGATGCCCCAGAAGCAGTATTCCATGAGGTTTTCGTAATATCTTACACCCTGCTGGATACAAGCCGAGCCGTCTGAGAACTGATGGGTGACGGCGGTGTCATAGATCTGATAGATCCAGCAGTTTTCGACGATATAACCGTCGCACGAGCCGTAAATTTCAACAGCGTTACCATAGTTTACGGGCTTTCCGTTTCCGCGGAAGTCGAGCGAAAGAATCGATCCGCCGATCCAGGAATAGATACAGTTGGTAACTGTTCTGTTCTTGCATCCGCCTGCACCGCCCATGCCGTGACCACCGGTAAATTTGAAGGAAATGTTATCGATGATGACATCATTGCCCTTGCCCGAGACGATGGTAACATTTTCGCCGATCTCAATTGACTTGAAACGTGATCCGGGGTTGCCCTTGTCGGAATAAAGGAAGAGATCCTTTCCGACTCTCATGCCGGGATTTGTGTCGTTGGAAAGTACAGAATAGAACTGGAGATCGCTGTTCATGTCCTGAACACCCTTGAAATCGAAGAGGTTATAGTTCATGATCCAGCCGTAGGTCTCATTATATGTGTCGTCGGTATAGTCCTGAAGATCGTGGTCAAAGCCGATAACGCCTACATTGTTGAGATCGTCCTTACATCTCCAGACATTTGGCCATTGGGTTTCTTCCCAAAGATTTGGATCTGCATAGTTCTTCTTGGACTGCATGATGATAGGCTTGGGACCCTCACCGTAAGAACCGATGACAAGACCGTTTGTTGCTGCAGAAATGGTTCCGCGATAAACTCCGCCACGTTCAAAGAGGAAGGCTGTTCCTGCTTTCGGGAATCTTAGCTTCTTGTAGAGTCCCGCGATAGTCTTTACAGCTGTTTCGGGGGATTTGCCGTCGTTGTCATCATTACCGTTCTTTTCGGAAATATAATAAGCTTCTTTTATCTTGTCGCCATAGATATCAGCTGTGTTGGGAGTGTTGATAATATCCTTCTTCAACTGCTGAGAGATGGTGTCGATACCGCGAAGAATAGCATCGGCGGAAAGGGATTTGCTCTGTTCGTAAAGGGAGATGGTGTATTCCTTGGCGGTGGTGCCGGTGAGTACATATTCTGTCTCTTTCGCAACCGATGTCCATGCAACTCCTTCAGGATTGCACGCCGCAAGAATCTGGCCGTTTGCCCAATGGCTTGCGGAATCCGCAAAGCTTACAGCACCTGCGTTTCCTGTGGGATTTCTGCCGAGGAAGCGGTTGACCATTGTCACGACTTCAGCTCTTGTGATGCTGTTGTCGGGACGGAAGGTACCATCTTCGTAACCTGTGACAACTCCCGAGGAAATGGCATAGCTTATCGCTCCGCGGAAGGGATTTCTCGAATCAACATCAGAAACGGCACAAGCTTTGTTGCCGCGTTTGTGACGCCGACATTGCCGATCTCATAAATAAGCTGAACGAATTCGCCTCTTGTAATGTTTGCAGTGGGATCAAGCTTTGTTCCGCTGGCATCGCAAAGAAGCTCAAGGAAGCCGAGTCTTTCAAAGAAACCGACATACGATTCATACCAAGCTCCGTCGGGAACATCGTCAAAATTGGATGTAACCTTGCCCTTGATGAGATTTTCGTCAACAAGAACTTGGGAAAGAAGGGTGATGGCCTCTGCCTTTGTCATTTTGTTCTGTGGACGGAAGGTGCCGTCTTCATAGCCTGCAACATAGTTTGCGTTTTTGTTGACGGAAATGGCAAGCGATGTCGAAACCGAAATTTCGTTTTTACCTGCCGAGAGCTGATATATACCGTTTTCAGCGGTCTTTGTTGCGCCGTTTATTGTAATGCTTGTGGCGGGAACACCGTATTTGTCACAAACAAGGAAGCCCTTGAGATTTGCACCGTCAAACTGAGGCTCACAATAGCCGCATGAAATTTTGATGATGTAATCAGCGGAGTTTGCAGGGAGAAGTGCCGCAAGAGCGTCGTTGTTTGACATGACGATCTTTTTGCCGGTAACTTTACCTGCGCCGACCGAAATGTTTCCGATCTCGCCATTCTTGAGAGTGAGAACGATGCTTCCGTTGACAGTGGCGCCGGCATCGGGACCTACAACAAGATTAGCGATCTTTCCGCCTTCGATATTGGTGATGACATTGCCGTTTGCGGTGACTGCAAGAGAACCTGCTGTGAGAGTTTCAATGCTTCCGCCGCTAACTGCAAGCTCGGTGTTGCCGTTGGTGGTACCTGCAACATTACCGTTTACGAGGTTTGCGACATTGCCGCCGGCAACCTTGACAAAACCTCCGCCGTTGATAGTGTAACCGTTAACAGCACCCGACGCGATGGTTGTGAAAGTGCCCGAGTCAACCGAGATGAGACCGAGCTGACCGTCGCTCTTACCGACTGCAATCGAGGGTGGGTTGCGGTATTCAATGCGGTTGCTTTCATTGGGTACATAGATAGTTGCGTGGTATGTGTCGAATTCATTGTCTGTGGTGAAATTGTAACCGTTGGTGAGAAGGAACGCGTTTTCATCCATACGGAGGTTTACAAAATCAAGAAGAATATCGGCCGCAAGGTTCACTTCGGGGACGGGAGCTTCTGCTGTACCGGTGAAATCAAGAAGATTTCCCGAAGATTTTGTTCCGATACCTTCGATGATAAGTTCGCCTCTGCCTGAGGCGTCCTTGAAGTCAGCGAGCTTTGCTGTACCGGTGAAGATGATAGTGCCTCCCTCGGTGCCGAGGGCTACGACAGCCTCGTTAAAGGTGCATAGGATTTGCCCTCATAGTTCATTTTGCCGAAGCCCGAAACAAGCGCTATGCGCTGTCCGCCCATTTCGAGCACCTGAGCATCTGCAGCGAACGCCGTGAAAGGCACAAGGCAGACGATCATGAGCAAAGCCATAAGAGCCGCAACGATTCTTTTGGTTCTCATAGTTTTTTCTCCTTTAAGAAATATAGCTGAAAACTGCCGTATAGGGAGTTTTCCACGAAAACATCGTATCACATATACAACAAAATAGCAAGAAAAAAGTTTTTGTTTTTCGTCAATATTAACATTTTTGTGCATATCATGCAAAATGAACATATGGCAATAGGGCATTGTGACCTAAAGATTGAAGATAATAAAAGAAGCGGGTTTTGATCGCCTTATGACCAAAGATCTCTCTTGCGAATAATATAACAATGAGAAAAGCGCGTGTGTTCTGTCTTGAATCGTCTTTTCTCAAAAAATCGTTTTCGTTTTTCGGCGACAAGGAATAATCAAGCAAAAACAGGCAAGAATAGAAGCAGAAAAACGCGAAAGGGAGAAATCAAAGTGAGTGTAAAACGAGGAGATATATATTATGCTGATCTGAGTCCTGTTGTTGGCTCTGAACAAGGCGGAATACGACCGGTACTTATCATACAGAATGATATCGGCAATAAATTCAGTCCCACCGTCATCGCCGCCGCCATTACCAGTAAGACCGACAAAAGCAAGCTCCCCACCCATATCGATGTTTACGCCGAAAAATACGGTCTTGCCCGTGATTCGGTGATACTTCTTGAACAGATACGCACCATTGATAAAAGGCGCCTGAAGGAAAAAATGGGTCACCTTGACGAAGATCTTATGAATCGGGTCAACAACGCCATAACAGTAAGCTTCGGTCTTGAGGAGCCTGTGCCTGCACAGCAGTTTATCGGATAAAATAAAGCTTCCGGGCAAAAAGTTTTTTGTCCGGAAGCTTTTTGTTTTCCAAAACTGTTGACTTTTTCCGCGATAGGTGTGTATAATGGAGAAAAGGTATTTTAGGAAGGCATTGATTACAAAAAATACAAAAATAACAGCTTTAAGGTCAACAACCCCGGAGATTTCTCGCTCAAGCTTGAAAAAAGCCGGAATAATATAAATAAAGGAGATCTGAAAATGATAAATTCCAAAAAATTCTACGACCGCGTTTCGGGCAAGCTTCCCCTTGCCCAAAACGGTTCGGTAAACATCGTTTTCCTCGGTGACAGTGTGACTCACGGATGCTTCTCGTCAGGCTATGGCATTATCGGGCACGACAGATTTGCCTCATATACAATGAAGTTCCACAAGATGCTCTCTGTGCTTTTTCCGAACACTGTCTTTAATATCATCAATTCCGGCATCGGCGGCGGTACTGCAACGACCGGTCTCGAACGCTTCGACAGAGATGTAATCGCTTATCACCCCGATCTTGTAGTGGTTTCGTTCGGTCTTAACGACCACGGAGATCTGAAGGGAAATCTTGTATCACTCGGAAAGATTTTTGACAGGCTCAATGTGCTCGATATTCCTTGTGTTTATCTTTCTGAAAACATGATGAACACCTCTCTTGCGGACGATATTGAACAGGCGGCAGGAAGATTCGTGGACTATGCAAAGGTTACGGCGGTGCTCCAGACAGACGGCACCATGGACAATCTTTTCGAAAGCTATATGGCGCTTGCAAGATCCAAGGGTGTCACAGTCTGCGATGTTTACGGCAAATGGAAGAAGCTTCATGAGTGCGGGGCAGATATTACAATGCTGCTCGCCAACCGTATAAATCATCCTATTCGTGAAATGCACGACTTCACGGCGTTCAGCCTCATAAACACACTGTTTTTTGAATAATCACTGAATTTTTTGCCGAAAAAGATCGTTTTTTAATCAAAAAGACTGTTCGTGTTTGCATAATTTACCTTATTTTCAATAAAATCCTTGACATAATTGCAAAAATATAATAGAATAATAATACAGAAAAGATACATAGAGGGCGAAGGCTCTCAATAACAGGAAAACAGGAGGTCCGCACCATGGCAGATATGGATCAGATTTTTACCCTCACAGATGAAGAGGGCAACGAAAGTCAGTTTGAACTGATCGGCAATCTTGATATAAACGGCAACACATATGTCGCTCTCGTTCCCGTTGACAACAACAGCGAAGAGGAAGAATATGTTATCCTCAAGGTTGAAGAAGACGAAAACGGCGAGGAATTCCTTGTCACCATCGATGATGACGATGAATTTGACGAAGTGGCAGATGCCTTCGAGGATGAGTTTATGTCCGAGTTTGACTATGACGCAGCCGAAGAATCGGAAGAGTCTGACGCCGAATAATCGGTAGGGTACATTTTCCTGCTGAGTTTGTGATTATCCGGTCATATAAACCCACATTTAGAATTTGGAGTCTGAAAATAGTTTTCGCAGGCAGGTATGCAGACCTCCCGATCCTCCCGCTCCCCGGACATCGAGCCGGCAAAGACCGGAGTCCATCGGATGCTGGTAGCACAAAGCCGTGAATAGGACACCACCTTGCGTGAGCAGGGTTTCTTCTGTCGGGTAACACGGCCCCGCGGGGTTTTGTTGATTTTCATCAATAAAAATAGAAAAGCTGTTCTCCCCGGAGGGCAGCTTTTTGTGTTTGTGAATGTCGCCTCGGATAAAAAGACAAAAAACAAGACCGCAGTGAACTGCGGTCTTTCTTTGAAGCTTAAATTAGTCGCTGATGTAAGGAATTACAGCGATGTGACGAGCTCTCTTGATAGCCTCTGTGAGTTCTCTCTGATGCTTTGCGCAGGTACCTGTGATTCTTCTGGGAAGAATCTTGGATCTTTCGGAGAGATATTTGTGAAGCTTTACAGCGTCCTTGTAATCGATGAATTCAACTTTGTCAGCGCAGAAGTTACAAACCTTTTTCTTCTTGTGGTTTTTGAACTGCTTCTGTGTATCCTTATCCATGATAACTACCTCCTGTTATAAATTTCTTGACTTCCGAATCAGAACGGAAGATCATCGTCGGAAGAAACTTCGACGAAAGCCGCGTCGGGGATTCCGGCGCCTTCAGATGTTTTTGCCGCAGGCGGCTCTCCGTAATAAGTTCCTGTCGAGCGAGGCTGAGAATCAGTCTTGCGTTCAACAAAAGAAACTTCATCGGCAACAACCTCGACAGTATAGCGCTTCTGACCGTTCTGGTCGGTCCAGTTTCTCGATTGAATCGAACCGCAGACAAGAATGGGCTTGCCCTTGGAGAAATACTGGCAGACAAATTCAGCAGACTGTCTCCAGGCAACGATATCGATGAAATCTGCCTGAGGAGCTTCGCCGTCTCTTGTGAATCTGCGTCCGACAGCAATGCGGAAAGAAGTAACGCTTATTCCGTTGGGGGTTTTCTTGAGTTCGGGATCTGCGACAAGATTTCCAATAAGAATTACCTTGTTAAGACTTGCCATTTGAAAAAACCACCTTTCGGAATTACTTGTCGGTTCTTACTACGATCGAACGAAGAACGCCGTCGGTGATGTTGTAAATACGGCAGAGCTCTGCGGGGAACGCAGGAGCGGAAGCGAAGTTTACAACAACGTAATAACCTTCTGTGTAGTCATCGATGAGATAAGCAAGCTTTCTCTTGCCCCATTCATCGATCTTTTCGATGGTTCCGTTCTGTGCGATGAGACCTGTGAATTTTTCAACGAGAGCCTTTGTGGCATCTTCGGAAAGTTCAGGGTTCAGGACAAAAACGGTTTCGTACTTGTTGATGAGTTCCATTTTTTGCACCTCCTTTTGGACATAAGACTCCAAAGCTTTTGTTTGGAGTAAGGAGAAAGATTGCTTTTCAATCTTTCACGAATATCTATTATATATGATAAAAATCAATTTGTCAATAGGTTTTGGGATTTATTTTCACTTATTTCCCCACGCAGAACCTCGAGAAAATGTTATCAACAATTTCTTGTGTGACCGCCCTGCCGTCAGCCTCCGAAAGGTAGGCGATGGCGCGCTCGATGTCTGTGCCGGCAAGATCCTGGGTGTAGCTTTCAAGGGTTAAAAGCCCGTCGCAGACTGCCTTATAAGCTCCGTTTACGGCGGCGTATATTCTTGCTCCCGTTATGACAAGTCCTGCCGCGATAAGCTCGTCGCCTGCAGGATAAAGCTCGTTGATCTTTTCGGAAAGAGCTTCCTTTCCGTCGCCGTTTTTTGCAGAAATCGAAATCGAGGCAAAAAAGGCGCTATCAAAGCTTTTTATATATTCCGCCTTTTCGCGGGGCATTTCCGAAAGGTCGTTTTTGTTGATAACAAGGATGATGTTTTTGTCGGTCTTCTTTGAAAGCTCGCAAATAAGCTCCTTTTCGCCGTCGCAAAGAGAAGCTGCGCCGTCGATGACAGCAAGGACAAGCTCGGCTTCTTTTAATGCTCCATAGGCTCTTTCAACTCCGATTTTTTCGACCGCATCGTCTGTCTGTCTGATGCCTGCCGTGTCCGAAAGATTGAGGGTTATGTTTCCGAGAGTGACCTTTTCGGTGATGATATCGCGGGTGGTGCCTGCAATGTCTGTGACGATGGCGCGGTCGGAATCGGTCAGCATATTGAGAAGCGAGGATTTTCCGCTGTTGGGAAGACCGACGATGGCGGTGTTTATTCCGCAGGAGACGGCACGTCCCGAATTATAGCTTTTGCAAAGCTTATGAAGCCTTTCTTTTACATCAGAAAGTGCTTGACCCATCTCATCCTTTGACATATCGGTCAGGTCTTCGTCGGGGTAATCGATGAAGGCATAGACCGAAGCAAGAATGCTTGTGAGGGTGCTTGAAATATCTTCTATCTCGCGTGACAGCTTTCCCGAGACCTTGGCATTCGAAAGCTTTAGAGCCGCAGTGCTCTGCGCATCGATAAGCTCTGCCACGGCTTCCGCCTGGGAAAGGGTAAGCTTTCCGCCTGTGAAAGCGCGTCTTGTGAACTCTCCCGGACCTGCCGGTACCGCACCTGCTGCGTAAAGGGAGGAGAGAATGAGCGAAACGCAAAGATCGTTTCCGTGGCATGAAAGCTCGGCGGTGTCCTCGCCGGTGTATGAATTCGGTGCAAAAAAGACGGTGCAGAGACCGCTGTCCACCACATCGCCTTCATAAAGCATATCGCCGAATACCGCTGTGTGGGAAGGGTATTCGCGCAAGCTTTTATTTGAACGGGGGACAAAGACCTTTGACACGATGTCAATGCATTCGGTACCCGTCACACGGATGACCGCAATGCCTGCCTTCCCGTGGGCTGTGGAAAGAGCGGCGACGGTCGAAGTGAAAATACAAGACATAAGTTTTCCTTTCGAAAAAGTCATTCATATACCGAAACGCTTTCGGTGATGACCATTACAAAATCCGACAGATCCATGTCGGCGGCGGGCTGAACCACTGCGGACAGGGTGTAATTTGAGGGTTCGTGCTCGACACTTACAACTGTGCCGACGACGATGTCCTTTGGATACATTCCGCCATAGCCCGAGGTGTATACCGTGTCTCCCACCACCACATCAGCATCGGTCGGGAGATTGATTATTTTGCAAAGACCGCGTCCGTAATGCTCAAAGGAGCCTGTGAGAACCGCCGAGGTCATTGTTCTTTCAAGATAAACTCCTACAGAGGTGTTGTGGTTTATGATTGAGATTCCGCGTGAGCTGTGGGTTCCTGCTTCGGTGATAAGTCCCAGAAGCCCGTCGCTTGTGATGACAGGCATATTTTCGGAGATGCCGTGGAAGGAGCCCTTGTCAAGACTGAAGGTGCGGATGTGTCCCACATCCCGTGCCACAATTTTGGCATCGACGAAGGAGATTTCGCTGTGTTCATTTTTTAGTCCGAGAAATTCGCGCAGCTTGTTGTATTCCTCTGTCACTGCAAGGCTTTCGCGGTTTTCGGCAACAAGGCGCGCATTTTCTTCTCGCAACAGTTCATTTTCGCGCCGAAGCTCGTTCACATCCGAAAAATGTGCCGAGATGTTTAAAATGAGAGAATCGATACCTTCCGCCGCTTTTTCGAAGGGGACAGTGACAAGACCTATGGTGTCATAGACAAAAGACAAAGCTCCGGTATGATAGACAGAGATCGAGATCATGCAAAGCAAGACCGACACAGCAAGCATTATGGGGAAAAAGCGTGTTTTTGCTTTTCCGAGACGCATTTTTCGTCACTCCTCCTTTCAAAACAGGCTTTTTTTCGACTTTTTTATAAAAAACTGTTTATTTTACTGTCGCTTTATATTATAATATAAGATGTTTATCAATGCAATATGTTTTTGAAAATCTTTTTCAAAAAGAAAGGTATTTTGAGACAATGAAAAAAAACTATACCCTGAACATCGGAGGCACAAGCTTCGGTATTCTTTCGGACGATCCTGAGGAGTATATCCGCGGACTTGAGGCACAGGTCAACGATATGCTTGACTCGGCAGCACTTTGCGGTGCATCAAGCTACAAGGCGGCGCTTTTTGTCTGTATGGAGCTTTGCGATATGCTTGAGAAGTCAAAGAGCGAAAACCCCGATGTATCGAAAAAACAAAAGAAAAACTGTGAGCAGGTCCTTTTCCCCGTAAAGGGACAGACCAGCCTTTTCTGACAGGGTGATTATTGATGAAAAAAGTTACATCAAAGCCTGCACTTCTGGCGCCTGCGGGGTCATACGAGGCTCTTTGTGCCGCAATTTCGGCAGGGGCAGATGAGGTGTATTTCGGAGCATCACTGTATAATGCCCGTGCAAGCGCGAAAAATTTTTCGGAAGAAGAGTTTGAGCGTGCCATAAAGCTCTGCCGTGTATGTGGAGTGAAATCCAACATCACTGTCAACACTCTTTACTATGACAGAGAGATAAATGATGTCTGCGAGCTTGTTTATAAGGCGGCGTGTCTTGGTGCAGATGCTTTCATCGTCCAGGATCTCGGCATGGCGGCATATCTTTCTTCCAACATTCCCGATGTTGTGCTTCATGCCAGCACCCAGTGCGCCTGCCATAACCGCGACGGAGCAAATAAGCTTTCGGAGCTTGGTTTTTCAAGGATAGTCCTTGCAAGAGAATTGCCGTATGAAGATATACTTTCCATAACCCAAAATGCCCCGTACGAGACCGAAATTTTTGTCCACGGAGCTCTTTGCGTTTCCCATTCGGGTCAGTGCCTTTTTTCCTCGGTGGTCGGTGGCAGAAGCGGAAATCGCGGTGAATGTGCACAGCCCTGCCGAATGGAATATTCCCTTGATCGATCGGGAAAGAAGAATTATCCGCTGAGTCTTCGTGATCTGTCGCTTGCAAAAAATATAAAAGAGCTTTGCACCTTAGGTGTTGCTTCCCTGAAGATAGAGGGAAGAATGAAAAGTCCAGAATATGTATATGGTGTGACGAAGATATTCAAAAATCTTCTCACAGAAGAACGCAATGCGAATGATGACGAGATGCACGCTCTTGAGGAACTTTTTTGCCGTGGCGGCTTTACAAACGGTTATTTTACAAAAAAATATCTTTCATCAAATTCTTCCATGTATGGCATAAGAAGTGATGCCGACAAGGAAAAGACCCGAAAGGCAGAAAGCGAGATTGCAAAGGTTATAGTTGCGCCTAAAAGACAGATTTCTGCGGCATGCGAGTTTTCTGTCGGGAAGAAGCCGTCGCTTTCTCTTTTGTGCGGCGAACATACAGTGACGGTTGCAGGGGAGCAATCTTTGTCCGAGGCAAAAAATTCGGGAGCTGATTTTGAGAGCATCGCAAAAAATCTCATAAAATTCGGAAACACCGATTTTTCTCTTTCGAAAGACGATATATCCATGACTCTGTCCGGGAAAATCTTTGTGCCTGCGTCGGTGGTGAACGAGCTTCGCCGGGCGGCAAGCGATGCGCTTTATGAAAAAATGACCGAAATGAAGCCCCTTCTTCGTGCAAGGACGGGTTTTATTCCTCCGAGAAACGAATATCCCGAAAACATTCCCGCAGTTCGCCTGTATTTTGCAAACGCAAAGAATGTGCGCGAAAAGATCGCCGTTCATAAAAATGTCGAAAGCCTTGTTTTTCCGCTTGAAGTGTTTGAAAAAAGCGGAGAGGTCATAAAAGAGCTGTCGTGCGAATATACGGTAGGAGCGCTCTTTCCCCGAGTGCTTTTTGAGGGAGAAAGAGACGGGGCAAAAAAAGCTCTTGTCGGCGCAAAGCTTTGCGGAGCTTCCTTTTGCGAGATTTCAAACATCGGACATATCGATGTTGTCAAAGAAGCGGGACTTGAGGTTTTCGGCGGCATCGGGCTCAACATCACAAACACCCTCTCAGCTGAGGTTTTTTCGGATGCTTTGGGTCTTTCATCGATCGTTCTTTCGCCTGAACTTAAAATTGCGGCAAGCCGTGATATTGGCAAAAAGGACGGCGTGAAATATTGCCTTTTTGCCAGAGGAAGACTTCCTCTCATGGTGTTTGAAAGCTGTATTGTAAAGGCGTGCGGAAAGTGCAAAAAAGCCTCTTCTCCCGATGTTGACTGCGCGCTTCTTTGTGACAGAATGGATATGCTTTTCCCGGTGCGCGGACAAAAGAGAGCCGACACCGATTTTCCCTGCCGCAATATCATCTACAATTCGGTCATTGCCGATCTTCGCATGAAAAAAGAACTTTACCGCGCAGGCATTGATGTCATCTGTGTATCTGCCGAAGATGACGGAATGCCCATGTAAAAAAGGAAATATATGAAAATTCGCAATATTGATTTCAAAAAAGGTGTGTTTCTCGCACCGATGGCGGGAGTTGCCGACAGGGCGTTCCGCCATATGTGCAAAAAATACGGAGCCGACGGAGTTGTCACCGAGATGATTTCCTCGAAAGCCACTGTTTTCGGCGATAAAAAGACAAAAGAGCTCGCCCGCATCGAGAGCTTTGAGCGCCCGTGTGCTCTCCAGCTTTTCGGAAGCGAGCCTGAGACTATGGCAAAGGCGGCAAGTCTTTGCATGGAGTTTTCTCCAGATATTATCGATATAAATATGGGCTGCCCCGTACACAAGGTTGTGTCATCGGGAGACGGATCTGCCCTTATGAAAAATCCCGCACTTGCTTATGAGATAATGAAAGCTGTCGTTGAAGCTGTGGGGGACAGGGTGCCCGTGACGGTGAAGATCCGTCGCGGCTTTGACAAGGATCACATAAACGCCGTCGAGATAGCCTGCCTTGCACAGAAAGCGGGAATTGACGCAGTCTTTGTCCATGCAAGAACGCGCGAGCAGATGTATGCGCCGCCCTGCGAGTATTCGACCATAAAAGATGTAAAAGAGGCGGTGTCCATTCCTGTTATCGGAAACGGCGACATTTATTGTGCAAAGGATGCCGCAAGGATGATGGGGCAGACCGGCTGTGACGGAGTTATGATCGGCAGGGGTGCGCTGGGAAATCCTTATCTTTTCGCGCAGATAAAGGCATATCTTGAAAATGGCACCGAGCTTGCTTGCCAAAGCGCAAAAGAAAAGCTTTGCGATATCAGGGAGCATATGGAGCTTCTTGTGAAAGACAAGGGAGAGGCTGTTGCCGCTGCCGAATGCAGAAAGCATCTGGCGTGGTATATAAAAGGTGTCAGGGGAGCGGCGGCTCTTCGCGATGAAATCAACCGCACAGAAGATATAGAAAAAACTCTTTTACTTATAGAAAAGGCTTTTGTTGAGGCTGAATGAATGTAAAGGTCGCAGTGAATTTTGCTGCGACCTTTTACTGTTGTTTCGGAGTATATCCCATAGCGTTCTGCTTTTTTGTTGCTTTGGTATGAGATTCATTCCTTTTTGGGGGTATGCCCATATTTTTTCTTGTAAAGCCTGATGAAAAACGACAGGTTTGAAAATCCCGATGCTGCTGCCGCCTCGGTGACATTGTATTCACCGCTCTGAAGCATTGACTTTGCATTTTTCAGCCGCAGATCGTTGCGGTAATCGATGGGTGACATTCCCGTGTATTCGCGGAAAAGTCTGCGAAAATTTACTTCACTCATATCGCAAAGACCTGCATAGTATGCCACTGTTTCGTTTTTGTCATGGTACTCGGTGATCTCGCAAAGTGCAGCCGTAAGTTTTTTATATTTTGTGGGGATTTTTGAGCAGCTTTCATCTATCTGCCACAAAAGCTCATAAAGCCGCGAAAGATAATAAAACGGATGGCCTGAGATGCGGTTTCTGACAGGCTTGAAAAACGATTCCACAAGCTCGCCTGCGTTTGGAATAACAATTTTCACGGGAAAAGAAAGATAGTCGGGAAGTTCACCCTTTGCAAGATCGAATTGTATTATCTTGATGCGGGTGTTTTCTTCAAGATATGTGCCGACATAGCTGCTGTTTTTCGGGATGAAAACAAGCTCGCCCGCGTTGACATAAAGGATGTCTTTTGAGTCGGAAAGAAAGCTGTCGCACATTCTGCCGCTTGTTACATATATGAAGCCGTGTTTTCCTCTGCCGTTTCTGAAAGAGTGCTTGTAGCCGCAGGGCCTTGAAACGTTCTGAATATCTATGCTTTCGACGGTGAAATTCGGTTCCTGCAGATAATACTGATATTTCATCTTATCACCTCACAATGATTTTACACCGCGTCCTTTGCTTTGTCAACCGAAAAATGATCGAATAGTGTTAAAAAACATCGTATTTGCCGTTGATTGACAGAAAAATTCGTGTTATACTTAAAAAAACACCTTGAAAGGGAGAAAGTATGAAGTCCGATTATTTGCTGAAAACCGAGAGCGCGAAAAGACTTTATAACGAATATGCCCGAGCTCTTCCCATAATCGATTTTCACAACCATGTGTCGGTCGGTGATATTGCGAAGGACAGACAGTTTGAAAATCTTTGTGAGCTTTGGCTTGCCTCCGACCCGTATAAACACAGGCTAATGCGCATCTGCGGTATTGAGGAGCATTTCATAACAGGAGATGCTGAGCCTTTTGAAAAATTCGAAAAATTTTGCTCGATCTTCCCATATACTGCGGGAAATCCCGTATATGATTGGTCGCGCATGGAGCTGTCGCGCGTTTTCGGTATTGATGAACCTCCCGCGAAAGAAAACGCAAGGTATATTTATGACAAATGCGGCGAGATGCTGGGTTCGCCCGAGTTTTCAAACAATGCGATTCTGTCGGGCTTCAATGTGGAATACCAGTCTCCCGTGGCAAGGCTCACCGACGAGCTTTCGGGCTTTGACGGGAAGACTGTCGCACCGTCGTTGAGGGGAGACAATCTGCTCGAGCCGTCAGCGGAATTGAGGTCGGAGCTTTCTCGAAAAACAGGGGTGCAGATCACTGACAACAAATCGTATCTGAAAGCCGTTTCGGTTATGCTCGACCGTTTTTCGGCGGCAGGTTGTTCCTTTGCCGACCATGCTCTTGATGCGGGATTCTTTGAAAACGATACCGACGGCAAAAAAACAGAAATGCTGGCTCTTCTTGGTACGGAATATGCAAAGCGCGGCTGGACGCTTCTTTTGCATCTTGATGCAAAGAGAAAGACAAGCTCAAGGCTTGCGCATCTTGCAGGCCCTGCGGGAGGATATGCGGCGGTGGGCGGTGATTTTGATCTTTCGGCACTGTGCGGACTTCTCGGAATAATGGAGGAAAAGGGAGCTCTTCCCGACGCGGTTCTTTTTCCGCTCAACATGAGCGATCAGGCGCCTCTTTCGGTGCTTCAGGGCTCGTTTTCGGAGGATGGGACACCATCGAAAGTCCAGCTTGGTCCTGCCTGGTGGTGGTGCGATCATGCGCTTGGAATCGAAAACACTCTATCGTGCATTTCATCCTTCGGTGTTCTCTCACAGTTTATAGGCATGACCACCGATTCGAGAAGTATCCTTTCGTTTGTGCGGCATGATTATTTCAGACGGATTCTGTGTTCGTGGCTTGATCGGAAAAACGCCGGGAATGAATGGGAGCTGCCCTTTGAGATACAGGGCGAAATTATCGGAAAAATATGCTATTATAACGCAAAAAACAAAATAAAGCGAGGAAAAATATGATGAGCGGATTATTCGAAAACAAGGTGGCTGTGGTCACGGGTGCCGGCGGAACGCTTTGCTCTGAGATCGCCATAAGACTTTCGCAGGAGGGGGCAAAGGTCTTTCTTGTGGGAAGGACCGAGGAAAAGCTTGCGAACACTGCGCAAAAGATTTCCGAGGCAGGCGGAACTCCTGCCGTCATATACGCCTGCGATGTTACAGATAAGGAATCTGTTGCGGCTCTTGCAAAAGAGGTTGAGGCGTGTGGCGGATGTGATTTTCTCATCAACGGTGCCGGCGGAAACAATGTAAAAGCCATGCCGACTATCACAAAATATGATCCCAGAGAGCTTTTAGGAGAGCTTCCCGAGGGTGAACGCGGACTTTATGATATCGACATGGAAGCTTTTGAGAGCGTTTTGAACATCAACACCATGGGTACAGTCATTCCCACCATGGAATTTGCAAAGCAGATGATAAAAAAAGGCGGTGGCTCTGTCATCAATTTTGCCTCTATGAACAGCTATTGCCCGCTCACAAGGTGCTTTGCCTATGCCATGAGCAAGGCGGCGATCACAAATCTCACCCAGTCGTTTGCGGCATATTATGCTCCGGCGAATATCCGCATCAACGCCATCGCTCCCGGCTTTGTGGTAAACGAGCGAAGCCGCAATTACCTCGGAACTGTGGAGGATGGGCTCACAAAGCGCGGAGAGCAGGTGATAGGCCACACTCCCATGGGGCGTTTCGGGCAGGCGGAAGATCTTGTGGGTTGTGTAAAATGGTTGCTCGATGAGAAAGCGTCAGCCTTTGTCACGGGAACTACCATTCCCGTTGACGGCGGATTTTTGACTCTTGGAGGTGTGTGAGATGATACTTGCCGATTATTTCAGAAGCGAACGGGATGCCACATGGGATTTTGCCATTCAGTCAGGCGTTCGCCACGGAGTCATACGACTTCCCGAAAATAAAGAATTTGATCTGACAAACGCCGGTCATTGGAAAAGTGTATACAAGCGTTTTGCCGATTTCGGCATCACTCCCGTTGTCATCGAGCCGATGCCCAACGAGGTACATGACCACATTAAGGCCGGCGACAAAAAGCGCGACGAGAGCATCGAAAAGGTCATTAAAACGTTTCCGATCATGCGCTCTTTTGACATCGATACCATCTGCTTCAATTTCATGGCGCATATCGGCTGGCTTCGCACCCGTTCGGATTTTCCCGAAAGAGGCGGTGCACGCGTGACTGCGTTTGACATGAAGGATTTCAAGCCGACGGATGCCGCGATAACCTCGGACGAGCTGTGGAAGAACTATACATATTTCATAAAAGCTGTCATCCCCGAGGCGGAAAAATACGGGATCAAGCTGGCACTTCATCCCGACGATCCGCCGGTGCCCTCACTTGGCGGTGTTGAGCGTATAATGATAAGCAAGGCGAACATCAAACGCGCGGTTTTTGATATCGTGAAAGCGACAGTCTTGGTATCACCATGTGTCAGGCAAACTATTTCATCATGAGAGAGGATCTGGAAAAAACGATAGAGGAATTTGCCGAAAAGATCCATCTTGTCCATTTCAGAAACACCGTCGGAGAGCCGAACTGTTTCCGTGAGACCTTCCATGACAACGGCGACATTGATATGGCAAGGATTATGAAAGCTTATGTCAGATGCGGCGTTGATGTGCCCATTCGTGTCGATCATGTTCCTACCATGGCGGGAGAGGTTTCCACACTGCCGGGCTATGATGCTATGGGAAGACTTTTTGCAATCGGATACCTGAAAGGTATTCTTGATGCGGTAAAAGGAGAATGATTTATGATAAGAATTGACAACAAAGTAATAAAACAACAGCCGCAGTTCTGGAATCATGCGCTTTTTCATCCCACCGATGCCGTGGAGGATCCCTGGGGAAAGCGGATTCTTGACAGAATGTCGGAAGACGGCGCCATCAAGACCATCAGAATTTATACCATGTTTGAAGACATAGTGTATCTTGATGAAAATGGAACGCTCATGTATGATTTCCGTTTGAGCGATCTGCGCATCGACTATCTTCTCGAAAAAGGGTATGACCTTCTTCTGGCATACGGCGGTATTCCCGATTGCATCGCATCGGGAAACAGCAAGACGAGCGTTTCAAAAAACAAGACCCGTTACAAGGGGAAAATGTGGAATTCCACACCCCCCAAGGATTATGCCTTGTGGGAGGAAATATGCTATGAATACACAAAGCATAACATCGAAAGATATGGCATCGATACTGTTTCGTCATGGTATTGTCATTGCTTCAACGAGCCCGACATCGGAGCTTTTTGGTTCGCGGATCAGCCCGATACTATCGAGGCGGTTAAAGAATACCGCCTGCCGGCCTACTGCAAGCTGTATGAAGCTTTTGAGCGCGGTGTGCGCCGTGCCTCCGAGCGTGTTCGTATCGGTGGACCTGCCCTTGCAGGCAGAGTCGAATTGCTGACAGGATTTCTCACTTTTGTCAAAGAAAAAGGCTTGAGACTTGATTACATTGCGCTTCACAATTATGGGACGAGACCCTGGGAAATAAATGACGGTTCAAGACCGCTTGCGGTGGAAAACCATTTTGAAAAATACGAAAACTATATGAAGATCATTCGTGAATGCGGTTTTGGTGATACTGAGATAGTATTAGATGAATGGGGAGCCACATCGATGGGATTCTATAATATAGAAGAATGTCCTGCTTTTATCTTCCGCGAAAACGAGGTCTATTCGGCATATTTTGTCAAGCTCATCTGTAAGCTGATCGAGGCGGGCTATAACATTTCCAAAATGATGATCTGCCTTTCGGGTCAGCATGAGATGGTGACCGATTTTTCAGGCTTCAGAAACTTTTTCACTCTTAATTTCATAACAAAGCCTATCTACAATGCACATCTGATGTCGTCGAAGCTTGGTAATCTGCTTGTGGGAACCAGTACGGATAACAAAAATGTTTTTGCCGTTTCCACGAAGAATGACAAGGGCGAGCTTGCCGTACTTCTGACCTACTGCTCGGAGCATTTCGAAGAGGATCTGCCCGAAATTGAAGAAAAGGTGATTTTCTCAGACGACATTTCCTCAAAAACAGTTACTCTGTACTGCATCGATAAGGCGACCACAAACCCTTATCGTATGTGGGAGCGTGCGGGAATGCCTGAGATGAATGAAGACCTTCTCAAAGCGCTTCGCAAGGAAGGAAAGCTGAAAGCCCTGAAGCTTCAAAAGGGAAGCGAAGAAATAAAGCTGAAATTAACACCAAACGCATCATATCTTATCACGGTTACCGATTGATCCATACAAAAAAGCCACCCGAGGGTGGCTTCAGACCACTGACAAACCCTATTTCACAAGTGCACATTGACATATTGCACAAAAAGCCTCCCTCGCAAGTGTGGCGGCAAAACCGCAGGTTTTGACGGAGGGAGAGACAAATCACATACGAGAACGCAGGGGGGCGAATCTCTCCCTGTAGGGGACGATGCCCACATC
>JAZSFD010000012.1:0-16313 GCA_045532035.1 Eubacteriales bacterium
CACCGGCACAACATCCGTCTGATACAGAAGAATATCTGCCGCCATGAGAACCGGGTATGTAAAAAGACCGGCGTGGATGTTGTCGGCGTGCTTTTTGGATTTATCCTTGTACTGCGTCATACGCGAAAGCTCGCCGAACATGGTGTTGCAACTGAGAACCCACGAAAGCTCTGCGTGAGCAGGGACATGGCTCTGCACGAACATAGTGCTCTTTTGGGGATCGATGCCGCAGGCAATATAGAGCGCAAGGCCCTCAAGAGTTCTTTTTCTCAAATCGGCGGGGGTCTGTCTGACGGTTATTGCGTGCATATCAACCACGCAGTATATACATTCGTAGTCATCCTGAAGAGCAACCCAGTTTTTGATGGCGCCAAGATAGTTTCCGATGGTAAGAACGCCGCTGGGCTGAACTCCCGAGAAAATACGCTTTCTTTTGATTTCGGTATTAGTATCCATGATTGTTGAAAAACCTTCCGTTTCATTATTATTCATTATATTGTATCACAAAACACCCGCCAATATCAAGAGAAATATAAAAAAATAACAATATTTTCATATGATTTTTTTATTATTTTAAAAAAGTACGGAAATATATTTGCTTTTAGACTTTTAATTGCGCATATGTGTGATAAATGTCAGAATTCTATTGACAAACAGATTGATTTTATGTATAATAACTTATTATTCAATGTTCCATGGAGGAAAAGACAAATGAACAGAAAATATAAGGTTGGTATAATCGGCGCGACGGGCATGGTCGGTCAGCGCTTTATCACTCTCCTCAATGAGCACCCCTGGTTTGATATTTCGGTACTTGCCGCAAGCTCAAGATCTGCCGGCAAGACATACAAAGAAGCAGTCGGCAGCAGATGGAAGATGCAGACTGAGCTTCCCGCAAATGTTGCCGAGATGAAAGTTTATGACGCTGCTGATGTTGCAACAGTATCTTCTATGTGCGATTTTACTTTTTGCGCAGTAGATATGAAGAAAGATGAGATCAAGGCTCTCGAGGAAGCATATGCCAAGGCAGAGACACCTGTTGTTTCAAACAACTCTGCGCACCGCAGCACTCCCGATGTTCCGATGGTGATTCCCGAGATCAACCACGCTCACCTTGAAGTTATTGATGCTCAGAAAAAGCGTCTTGGCACAAAGAACGGATTTATCGCGGTAAAGCCCAACTGCTCGATCCAGAGCTATGTTCCGATGCTCACTCCTCTTCTTTCTTACGGAATCAAGGAGGCTGTTGTTTGTACATATCAGGCAATTTCCGGTGCGGGAAAAACCTTCAATGAATGGCCTGAAATGATTGATAACATCATCCCTTATATCGGCGGCGAAGAAGAAAAGAGCGAAAAAGAACCCTTGCGAATTTGGGGCAAGGTAGAAAATGGTGCTGTTGTCAGCGCCACATCTCCTGTTATCACAACGCAGTGCATCAGAGTTCCCGTGTCCGACGGACATACAGCTGCTGTATTTGTAAAATTTGAAAACAAGCCCACTAAGGATGAGATTCTCAAGGCTTGGGATGAATTTTCGGGTCCTCCTCAGAAGCTCGGTCTTCCCAGTGCCCCCGAGAAATTTATCACATATTTCGAAGAAGACAACAGGCCCCAGGCAAAGCTTGACAGGGATATTTACGGCGGTATGGGTGTTACCGCAGGCAGACTCAGAGAAGATCATGTATATGACTACAAATTTGTCGGTCTTTCTCACAACACCCTCAGAGGCGCCGCGGGCGGTGCTGTCCTTATTGCAGAGCTTCTTTGCGCTAAGGATTACATCCTTCCCAAAGCATAAACTTTTTTCGGGAGACCCTTCGGGCGTCTCCCGCATTTTTTAAGATATGAAAAATACTGATAAAATAAAAAAAGGAAAAGGAATTCTGAAAATAGGCAAAAGCGGTATAGTCAGATCAATATTCAGCCGCTTTGGTCTTATTGTCTTTCTGTTTTTGCTACAGATTGCCATAATAATTTTTGGTTTTGCGATCTTTGAAGAAATAATGCCGAGAATATATGCTGTCATATCTTTTCTGTCTGTCGTAATGCTGTTGTTTCTGATCAACAGCAGGATGGATCCGAGCTCCAAGATAACCTGGCTGATTATTATCACGGCATTTCCTGTTTTTGGTGCGATACTTTACGCTTATGTAAAAAGTGACATAGGACACAGGACGTTGAAGGCACGCATTGACTCGCTGAACAGGAGCACACAAGACCTTATTAACCAAAACGACGATGCAATCGCCTCACTTGAAAAGATTGATGCAAGCACAGCTTCCTTGGCAAAATACATCCATTCGAAGGGCTGTCATCCCATTTATCAAAACCAGAAAATTGAATACTTTCCCTCGGGAGAGGATAAATTTAAGAGCGTGCTTTGCGAGCTTGAAAAAGCGGAAAAGTATATATTCCTTGAATATTTC
Organism: Eubacteriales bacterium; assembly: GCA_045532035.1. Classification (GTDB taxonomy): domain Bacteria; phylum Bacillota; class Clostridia; order Oscillospirales; family CAG-382; genus UMGS1052. The sequence goes on from JAZSFD010000012.1 coordinate 2,429, forward strand.
ATTATTGCCGAAGGCGAAATGTGGGGAAAGGTGCTTGAAATACTTGTTCGCAAAGCTGCAATGGGCGTCGATGTCAGACTGATGTATGACGGAACCTGCGAGTTTACGACTTTGCCTCACAGTTACCCACAAAAAATGAATGGGCTTGGTATCAAGTGCAAGCCTTTTGCTCCCATAACGCCGTTTCTTTCCACTCATTACAATTATCGTGACCATCGGAAAATACTTGTTATTGACGGAAAGTGTGCATATACCGGCGGTATAAACTTTGCCGATGAGTATATAAATATCAACTCTAAATACGGTCACTGGAAAGACACCGCTGTCATGATAAAAGGTGATGCCGCGCAAAGCTTTGCGCTGATGTTTCTGAAAATGTGGAATATTAACGAAAAGCATGAGGATTTCAGATATATTCAGACTTCACAGTTGCACTCTGAAGAATGTGGAAGCGGCTTTGTTGTACCGTACAGCGACTGTCCGCTTGATGGTGATAAGGTTGGAGAAAGAGTATATATCGACATTCTGAACCGCGCAACGCATTATGTCCATATTATGACTCCGTATCTGATTCTTGATGCTATTACGGAAAATGCGATCAAATTCGCCGCTGAACGGGGAGTGGATGTCACACTGATCCTTCCGGGAGTCCCGGACAAGAAAGCGCCATACGCTCTTGCCAAATCACATTACAGATCTCTTCTCGAATCAGGTGTGAAAATATACGAGTATAAGCCCGGTTTTGTTCATGCCAAAGTATTCGTCTGTGATGATGTCGAGGCTGTTGTGGGCACCATCAATCTTGATTACAGAAGTTTATACCATCATTTCGAATGTGGAGCTTATATGTATGGTGTGGAATGTATTTCTGATATAAAAAAGGACTATGATGATACCTTGATGCTGTGCTCAGAGGTTACACTTGACAGTATTCGCAATGAAGGATTTCTGTGGAAACTTGCGGGTTTTTTGCTTAAAGCTCTATCTCCGCTTCTTTGATATTGGAATAAGCGAAAAAATATCGGAAAAAATAAAAAAAGCACTTGACAAACCTAGCAAAATGTGTTATTATATCGCCTGTAAAGAAAAACACTTTACACCTTGTTGAAAGAGCGAAACACTATGAATGAAAAAAAACTGTTTATCTCACAACTTTACGATTTTTACGGCGCTTTGCTGACAGAGAAACAGCAATACGCAGTTGAAATGTATTATAACGATGATCTGTCTCTTTCCGAGATAGCAGAATCGATCGGCATCACACGCCAGGGTGTCAGGGATCAGCTCAGACACGCAGAGGAGTTTCTTATCTCGTGTGAGAATAAGCTTGGCTTTGCCGAAAAGATCCGAAAGGTGCTGTCGATTTCCGAACAGATAACAAATCTCGCAGAAGACGGAAGAGCTGACTTTTCCGATATCGCACAAAAATCTGCGCTTATTTCCGAACTGCTTTCTTAAAATCCAAAACAGGGGAGGTGCGAAATGTTCCAAAGCCTTACCGACCGCCTCAACTCGGCTTTCAAAAAGTTCCGTAACAAGGGCAAGCTTACCGAAGCTGATGTAAAAGAAGGAATGAGAGAAATTAAACTCGCACTCCTTGAGGCTGATGTTAATTTCAAAGTTGTAAAAGAATTTATCAAAACCGTTTCCGAAAGAGCTGTCGGTGCGCAGGTGCTTGAAAGCATTACCGCTCCTCAGCAGATTGTAAAAATTGTAAACGAAGAGCTTACCGCTCTAATGGGCGGGTCGAATTCAAAGTTCGTTATTTCACCCAAACCGCCGACTGTTGTTCTTATGGCAGGTCTTCAGGGTGCAGGTAAAACAACCCACACCGGAAAGCTTGCTCTTATGTATAAAAAGCAAGGAAAGAGACCGCTTCTTGCGGCGTGTGATGTTTACCGTCCTGCCGCCATCAAGCAGCTTCAGGTTGTCGGTGAGTCGGCAGGTGTACCTGTTTTCACGATTGATGACTGCAAAGAGCCGGTACGCATTGCCAAGGAAGCTCTCGCTCACGCCATAAAGCACGGTCATGATATGCTCTTTATCGATACAGCCGGTCGACTCCATGTTGACGAAGATCTGATGGCAGAGCTCAGACAGATAAAGGAAGCGGTTAATCCGACGGAAATTCTTTTTGTTGTTGATGCAATGACAGGTCAGGACGCCGTCAATGCCGCCGAAAGCTTCAATTCGATGATCGATCTTACAGGCGTTATTCTCACCAAGCTTGACGGTGACACCAGAGGCGGTGCAGCTTTGTCCGTCCGTCATGTCACAGGGAAGCCCATCAAGTTTGTGGGCATTGGAGAAAAGCTTGATGCACTTGAGCCTTTCCATCCCGACAGAATGGCATCAAGAATTCTCGGAATGGGCGATGTGCTTTCTCTTATTGAAAAAGCGGAACAGGCTTATGACGAAGAAAAAGCCAAAGAGCTCGAACGAAAACTCCGTGAGCAGAAGTTTACCCTTACGGATTACCTCGACCAATTCGATTCGATAAGAAATATGGGTTCCCTCGATCAGCTTATGGGAATGATCCCGGGCGTGAATGCTTCTGCCATGAAGGATGTTAACGTCGATGAAAAAGCTATAGATCACATGGAGGCCATCATTCTTTCGATGACTGAATATGAAAGAGAAAACCCAGATGAGATAAATGCTTCGCGTAAAAAGCGAATTGCCGCAGGAAGTGGTGTCACCGTTGAGGAGGTAAATAAGCTTCTCAAGCAATATGATGCCACAAACAAGCTTATGAAACAGCTTAAAAACGGCGCAGGTCCTCTCGGAAACTCTTTTGGCGGAAAGATGCTCGGAAAGCGTATTTCAAAAGCCATGGCAAAAAAGAAAAAGAAGAGAAAATAACACAGTCCAAGCGTGCTTTTGCACTCTTATATAAAATTTCATTCACATTAACGGAGGAATTAAAAATGGCAGTTAAAATTAGACTCAGAAGAATGGGCGCAAAGAAGGCTCCCTTTTACAGAGTAGTTGTAGCAGATTCCCGCTATCCCCGCGATGGCCGTTTTATTGAAGAAATCGGCTACTACAACCCCCTTACAGATCCCGCTGAAGTAAACATTGACGGTGAAAAGGCTAGGAAGTGGGTCGCAAACGGCGCTCAGCCCACAGATACAGTTAAGGCTCTTCTCAAGAAGAACGGCGTGCTTTAATTTTATCCTTACTTAGGAGATTCTTATGAAACAGGTATTGACAGATATTGCAAAAGCGATCGTCGATGCTCCCGAATCTGTTGTCGTAACTGAAAGAGAAGAAGGGGACAATGTTTTCCTTGAGCTCATGGTTGCGGCTGATGATATGGGTAAAGTCATCGGAAAGCGCGGAAAAATTGCCAACGCCATTCGCACAGTTGTCAAGGCAACCGCCACAAAGGACAACAAGCGCGTAATAGTAAACATCGTATCTGATGCCGAATAAATTTCGGAGAAAGCAGGGAATATATCCGCGGATATATTCCTTTTTCTTTTGAAAATTAACAAATTGTTACTTTAAGTATAACGCATTGTCAATATATAATGGGAATATCAATGATTTGGCGAGGATTTTTATGAAACAGTATCTCGAAGCTTGCAAAATAATTAATGTCAGAGGACTCAAGGGTGAGGTAAAGGTCGATTGCTTTTGCGACAGCCTTGAGGTTTTATGTGATATTGACACACTTTTTTGGGATGAAGATGGAAAAACTCCGGTTAGAGTGCTCTGTGCAAAACCGTATAAGGGGTATGTCTACCTTATGCTTGATGGCGTGACCACTGTTGAGGACGCAAACAAGCTTCGCGGCAGAACACTCTATGCTGACAGAGATGATATTCCGGTCGAGGACGGCGCGTATTTTATAGAAGATCTTCTGGGGCTCGATGTTATCGACGCCGACAGCGGCAAGGTTTATGGTACTATAAGTGATGTGTTCAACAGCGGAGCGAGTGATATATATACCGTTACCAAAGACAGCAAAAGCTGTTATTTTCCAGCAGTCGATGAGTTTATTGTTGAAACAGATCTTGAAAAGGGAGTTTTTGTGCGCCCAATCCCGGGAATGTTTGACGAGGCGGAAGAAATAAAATGAGATTTGATATATTGTCTGTATTTCCTGATATGATTCGTCCTGCGCTTTCCGAAAGCATGATCGGAAGAGCCGTCGACAAGGGAATACTTGATATAAAACTGCATAACATACGCGATTATACAAAAGACAAACACAGACGCACCGATGACACCCCATATGGCGGCGGCTGGGGTATGGTCATGACTTGTCAGCCTATCATTGACTGCTACAGAGCAGTTGTGGGCGACGACAAAGATGTTATGACCGTTTATATGTCTCCCGGCGGAAAAGTTCTTACACAAAAAATGGCAATGAAGCTTGCAAAGCAAAAGCGGATTGCGATACTCTGCGGTCATTACGAGGGGGTAGATCAGCGCGTAATCGATTCTATTGTCGATGAGGAAATCTCGATAGGCGATTATGTTCTGACAGGGGGAGAGTTACCTGCAGCGGTGCTGGTAGACTGTGTATCCAGACTTGTTCCCGGCGTTCTTCCCGATGATGAATGCCACGAAGATGAAAGTATTGAGTCGGGGCTTCTTGAATATCCTCAGTATACAAAACCTGCAGAATATGAAGGGATGAAGGTGCCTGATGTGCTTCTCAGCGGACACCATGCAAATATTGTTAAATGGCGCCGCGAAAAAGCCATCGAAAAGACTTTTTCAAGACGCAAGGATCTCATCAGAAAAAAGAAGTTTAACAAGGACGATCAAGCGTTTCTCGATACACTCAGAACTGAAAAAAATAAATAAGACGAAAGGAGGTATCTGCCTTGAAAGAGAATAACACCAAGAGCAAGCTCATAAGAGCCTCTGCTGTTGTCAAAAAAGCATCATCTGTGGAGAAAAGCTTCAGATCCTCCTCGTTTTATAATTTTTTCCGCTCTCACCGTGAATCGGAAAAGCGTTTTGGCGATAGTTTTTTCGGAAGTTTGTTGGGGTCGACAAGATTATACACTGCCTTCAAATCGTTCAAAAACTCTTTTGCTCAAAAGACAGAAACAAGCATTATTGTTTCTGCACTTCGTGATCTTTATGAGAGATTGCTGCTCTGTAATTTCAGAAACTATGCAAGTGCGCTGTTATACTTTTCGATTTATGCCTTTGCGGTCAGTATGTCGGGGTATACCATGGGACAATCGTCTGCGGCGACAGTCAGTGATATATACTCATCACTTGTTTTGCTTGTGATCTCACTGATTCTTTTGCCGTTGAAAGGATCTTTGGCGGATATTGTGTCAAAAAGCAAGATTCTTTCACATCTTTCGGATGTGTTCTTTATGCCTGTATCTTTTTCGAAGAAATCCGAAGGATATGTTCCCAGAACACATACCGGCGCTGTGATGCTTATCGGAACTTTTCTCGGCTTACTTACCTCGGTAGTTTCGATTAGATCTATTCTTTCTTTTCTTTTTCTGATGTTTCTCAGCCTATCATTTTTCAAAACACCAGAGAACTCTCTTCCGGTGCTTATAGTATACGGCATGTTTGCGTCTGCTGAAAATCTTTCTGTGCTTTGTTTGATAGCAATTTTGACGTATCTTTTCAAGGTATTCAGGGGAAAGAGGAATTTTGAGTTAAAATATTTTGACATTCTTTATTTATTGTTTGTGCTGATTGTTGCAATGTCTTGCTTCAATTCAACAGATACCGGCTTTTCTGACAAATATGTTTTGATCAGTATATCGTATTTTACTATATATTTTATTTTCCGAAACTGTGTCAAGAACGATTCAGCTTCTAAAAAGGTCATAAATTCCATGGTGCTATGCGCGATGATATCGGCATTGACGGTTCTTTATTCGAGATTCTGCGCCTGGGGGTATACCGATGTTATCAGAGGATATACCGGAGTGGCTTTTAAGGCGCCTCCTGTTGATATTTTCTCTTTATGTGGTTTTCTTCTTGTTGTTTTTCCGTTTGTGCTTTCATCGATGGCAGCATCAAGATACAATCGCGGGAAAATATTTGCTCTTGTTACAGCGTTTCTTTCGGCAGCAGCTCTGCTTAGCACCGGTGTCAAAGGGCTTATACTCGGTGTTTCAGTGTGTGTTCTTATCTATGTGGTTGCTTCTTTCAGAAATCCATTCACTTCTTTGTTGACGGTGCTGATAGTTTATGTTTTGCTGTCTGTTCTCATAACAAACGCTCCCTTTCTCGGTTCTGACAGATTTTTGAGTATAAGTGATTATACTAAAAGCATGACCGCAACAACCACTGAGATCATTTCGGATAATTTTATCGCGGGAATCGGATTCGGCAGGAATAATTTTTCTGACATTTTCAGTGCTTATACACACTTTGCGGAAAACACTGTGTTTTACAGCAACAATATCTTCCTTCATACTATTGCTTGCTTTGGTATTTTCGGAAGCTTGTTCGTGGCAGCGTTTTTTCTGAATTATTACAAAATGCAATTTACCTCAATTTCCGAAAACAGAAAGAAAAATGTTTTTTCGTCATTGATATCTACATCGTCGATTGCATCGGTTTCAACTTTGTTGTTGCGAGGTCTTACCGATTATCCGCTAAGCAATTACAGAGTGTTATTTATGTTGATTGTTATCGTAGGATTTTCTGCGGCTGTTTATTACCGCAATTCGAACGATCTTGATTCATTTTATGAGGAGTAAGCTATGAAAAAGAAAATAAAATTCAATATTATTGACTTTATAGCTGTTTTTCTTATAATTGCGGCTATATCTGCCACCGCGGTATTTTTATTTCTTGGCAAAGGTTTGTTCACCCAAAGCAATGTTGAGGTTGAATATGTCGTTTCAATTGATTATTTGCCAACAGATTTTATAAACAATATATCTGTTGATACTGAGATATTTGATCAGAACACATCTTTTTCCCTTGGCATTGTTAAAAACATCGATCTATCTGTCATAACAGACGACTATTCATCCATGAAATTGTATGTCAGGGCACATGCAGAGGAAGAACACGGCGCACTGTATATAAACGGTATTCAGCTAAAAAGCGGGGCTCACATTGCTTTCAGAACTCCCGATCTTATGTATGACGGAGTTTGCACATCGGTTGTCAGAAAGGGGAGTGTTGTTGGATGACAAATAAGATCAAGCGCATAAATTCCGCCGATGTTATTATACTTCTTGCCGTTATTGCGGTTGTCTGCGGCATTATCTTCCGCACAAGTTTTGAAAAACTTGTTGACTCTCTGTTTTATAAAGCGGATATAACATACACGGTCGAAATAGCGGGTATGAATGTTCCTGAACTGAAAAAAGATGTTGAAGTGTTTGGCAGCGACGGAAACAGTATCGGCGTCATTATCAGAAAGGATATCTCGGATGATCGCATGAAGACTGTGCTTGTCATATCTACGGTAGGAAAGCATGATAATCAAGGTAACTATATAGGAGCTTCCACTTTCATTGCGCCCGGTAAAGAGCTTGAGATATGTTTGAAAAACAATAAAGTTTTCTCATCACTTGTGAAAAAGGTAGAATACAAGTCTTAAAATTACGATTATATGTTTAAATTGTACAGAAAATGCCGAATTTGAAAAAAACACTTGATTTTGAATTTTCTTTTTGATATAATATATATCAGTACAAAAATTGATTCCGACGAAGGAGAGAAGGCAGTTATGACTTCAAGAGATATAAGCATAAAAAACAGCGTGGGATTGCATGCAAGACCTGCAACATTTTTTATCCAGAAAGCCAACAGTTTCAAAAGCTCTATTTGGGTTGAATGTGGTGATCGCCGTGCCAATGCCAAGAGTCTTCTCGGCGTTCTCTCGCTTGCTATTGTTAAGGGCACGGATATAACCCTTATCGCCGACGGCTCTGATGAGAACGAAGCTCTTGAGGCTCTCATCGAGCTCATCAACAGTGGTTTTGCTGAATAAGAATTATTTCATTTTGAAGAAAGGAGTCGATTTTGTGCCGACTCCTTTATTTGTTATTTGAGGTAAAAATGACCAGAAGCGAATTGATAGATAAAGTAAAGCTTTTGCCCCAGTCTCCCGGTGTCTATATGATGCTTGACGGTGCAGGTAAAATAATATATGTCGGAAAATCCAAATCATTGCGAAATCGTGTTTCTTCGTATTTTCAACCACTCTCAAGACTGAATGCGAAAACCGCAAAACTTTCTGTCAACATTGTCGATTTCAACTGTATGTACACAGACACCGAGACCGAGGCTTTGATACTCGAAAACGAGCTTATTAAACGTCACTCTCCGAAGTATAATATTAAGCTTAAGGATTCAAAAAGCTATCCTTATGTTAAAATCACAAATTCATTGTATCCCGCAATCTCGCTTGCGAGAACAAGAAGAAACGATAAATGTAAATACTACGGTCCGTATACTTCATCGAAAGCGGTGCAGGATATAATTGAAACCGTACAAAGAACATTCAAGGTCGCATCCTGCGGAAAAAAGTTTGAGGAGGGAAAGCAGATTTCTCGCCCATGCCTCAATTATCACATCGGAAAGTGTATTGCACCGTGTACGGGAAAGGTATCACCGCGGGAATACAAAGCCGTTTTTGATGATGTGGGAGATTTTCTTAACGGAGATTTTGTAAAAGTTATAAATAATCTTAGGGAAAAAATGAACGATGCTGCACAAGAGCTTAAATTTGAAGCTGCCGCTCAGTATCGTGACAGGCTTTCCGCTTTGGAAAGGCTGAGCGAAAACCAGAAGATCCTTTCCGTTCTGAATACCGACAGGGATGTTTTCGGAATCTACGAAGGCGAAACCCTTTGCGTTATTTCGGTGCTTTTTATCCGTTCGGGCAAGCTGATCGACAAGGAGCTTATCTTCTTTTCAGGCGACGAGCTCACCGACAGCTCGGCTCTCACGGATCTTGTCATGCGCTATTATTCCGCCCATGAGTATATACCCAAAAGCGTGTTGCTTAATCTCGAGATCGATGATGCTGATGTTGAAACGGTCAGCGCCTTCCTTTCCGAAAAAGCGCAGCGTAAAGTTGAGGTCAGAACTCCAAAAAAAGGAATCGGGAAAGAACTTACAAATCTCGCCCGTGAAAACGCACAACAGGCGGCGGAGCAATATTCCAAGGAGCAGGGGAGAAGCACAAAGGTGCTTGAACACCTTTGTGAGCATCTTGCGCTCGATTCTATCCCTGTGCGAATTGAAGCATACGATATTTCAAACAATGGCAAGGACAGTATGTATGCAGGAATGATCGTTGTTGAGAACGGCGTTTTCAAAAAAAGCGATTACCGATCTTTTGCAATTAAAACACTTGACGGAGCTGATGATTATGCAGCGATGCGTGAGGCTCTCTCGAGGCGTCTGAAGCGTCTGCGTGATGCTTTGAAAGAGGAAGATGATACGATAACAGATGCGTCTTTTTCGGCGCTTCCTGACCTCATACTGCTTGATGGCGGTGTGGGTCATGTGTCGGCGATCAAACCGCTGCTCGAAGAATACAGACTTCCTGTCAACCTGTTTGGCATGGTCAAGGATTCTTTTCATAAAACGAGGACTTTAACCGATGGTGAAAATGAGATAAGCATATCCCATGTGCAGGATATTTTTACATTCATCTACAAAATTCAGGAGGAGGTGCATCGCTACACCTTTTCAAAGATGGATGCCTCGCGGCGCAACACCGTCAAGAAAAGTTCTCTTGAAAAAATCGAAGGCATCGGCCCCTCTAAAGCAAAAGCCGTGCTTGCACATTTTAAGACGGTCACAGCAGTTAAAAGCGCATCTGTTGATGAGCTTTCGGAAGCTCCCGGTATAAGTGCTGCCAATGCAAAAAAGATATATGAATATTTCCATGGAAATAAAAGTGAGGAATCAAAATGAGAATTATTACAGGTACAGCAAGAGGAATGAATCTCGAAACCCTTGAGGGGGAAGAAATAACAAGACCGACCTCCTCGAGAGTAAAAGAAGGTATGTTCAGCGCCATTCAGTTTGAAATTGCCGGCAGACGTGTTCTTGATCTTTTTGCCGGAAGCGGACAGCTGGCGCTTGAAGCTCTCAGCCGCGGTGCAGACAGTGCCGTTATTATCGACGAAAGCGAAAAGGCTGTTGAGATCATTAAAAACAATGCAAAAAAGACAAATCTGATGAAGCAGACAAGAATAGCGCGTCAGGATTACAGTGAATATCTCAAATCTGCCAAGGGCAGGGAAAAGTTTGGAATAATTTTCCTTGATCCGCCTTATGCAAAAGATATGCCGGGAGAGATTCTTAAAAAGCTCTCAAGAGCTGATATCCTCGACGAAGACGGTATCGTGGTGTGCGAAACAGATAAGGATAATATGGATGGCGACATCTACGATTTCGAATTTTTGAAAAAGTATAAGTATGGAACCACTTATGTGGTCATTTTCAGAAAGAAAGCGGGGGAGACTCTTGAAAATTAAAAGAGCTGTAATTCCGGGAAGCTACGACCCCATAACTCTGGGGCACCTTGATCTTATCAAAAGAACCGCTGAATACTTCGATGAAGTCACAGTTCTCATATGTGTCAATTCTTCAAAAAGAGGCTTTGTGGATCCTCAGGTACGAAAGTTATTGGCCGAGGATGCGGTTTCTGACCTAAAAAATGTAAAAGTCGATTGTTGCGGCGGGCTTTTTGCCGATTACTGTCATGAAAATGGTATCAACGCCGTTGTGAAAGGACTAAGAAACACCGCAGACTATTCATATGAAGCGGAGCTGAAGGCTTATAATGACAGAATTTTTCTTGATAAATACGGTTATACTCCCGAAACCTTTTTCATACAGTCTGCCGATGAATATATGCACGCAAGTTCAACCTTTGTTCGTGAAATGCTGAAATACAACGAAGATGTAAAAAAGTATGTTCCAAACTCAGAATTGCTCTTGAAGTATATTAACAGACCTTGAAAATGTTTACAATCTGTAAACATTTTCAAATCGTTGAATAATTGGAATATATTTGCTTGAAAATTTTGTCGTGATATGTTATAATCTTTTTGTTTGATTGTTAAAAAAATAATTATTATATGAGGTGACGAAAATGCTGAACAAGAAATCCATTGAAGACATCGAAGTCTCCGGCAAGAAAGTTCTCGTCCGTTGCGACTTCAATGTACCCCTTAAAGACGGTGCCATCACCAGCGACAAGAGAATCGTAGAAGCTCTTCCTACCATCAAGTATCTCCTTGATAACGGTGCAAAGGTTATTCTCTGCTCGCACATGGGCAAGCCCCACGGTATTCTCACCGAAGGCTTTGGTCTCAACAAGAAAGAAAAAGCAAAGGTTGCTGAACTTCCCGAAGCAGAGCAGGCAGCTGCAAAGGCTAAATTGCTCGCAAAGGCTAAGGCAAACGATGCAAAAGCATTCACTCTTAAGCCTGTTGCAGACAGACTCAACGAATACCTTGACGGCAAGGTAACATTTGCTTCCGATATCATCGGCGACGACGCTAAGGCTAAGATTGCTGCTCTCGAAAACGGCAAGGCTGTTCTTATCGAAAATGTTCGTTTTGACGAAAGAGAAACAAAGAACGATCCTTCGCTTTCCAAGGCATTTGCCGAGCTTTGCGAAGTTTATGTAAACGATGCTTTCGGTTCCGCGCACAGAGCACACTGCTCGACAGCCGGTGTTACTGAATTTGTTGACACTTGCGTTTGCGGTTATCTTATCCAGAAGGAAATCACTATCATGGGCGGCGCTCTTGCTGATCCCAAGCGTCCTTTCGTTGCCATTCTCGGCGGCGCTAAGGTTTCTGATAAGATCGGTGTTATCCAGAACCTCATTGACAAGGTTGATACACTTATCATCGGCGGCGGCATGGCTTATACATTCTTCCGCGCTTTCGGCTACAATGTCGGCACTTCCATTTGCGAAGAAGACAAGGTTGAGCTTGCAAAGGAACTGATGGCAAAGGCTAAGGCAAAGGGCGTTGACTTCCTCATTCCTGTTGATAACATTATCGGCAAGGAATATGATGAAAACACCGAATTCTCCGGCGTTGACTCTGACAACATTCCTGACGGCTGGATGGGTCTTGACATCGGTCCCAAAACTCGTGAGCTCTTCGCGAGCAAGATCGTAAACAGCGGTACAGTAGTGTGGAACGGTCCTATGGGCGTTTCCGAATGGGCAAACTTCGCAGGCGGTACTATTGCCGTTGCAACTGCTGTTGCTGACAGCGGTGCTGTTTCCATCATCGGTGGCGGCGACTCTGCAGCGGCTGTTGAAAAGCTTGGATTTGCTCCCAAGATGACACATATCTCCACAGGTGGTGGAGCTTCTCTCGAATTCCTCGAGGGCAAGGAGCTTCCCGGCATCGCATGTCTCGACAATAAGTAATTTTACATCGGCGGATGAATTATGTTCGTCCGCCGAAATACATTAAAATTTTGGAGTAAAATACAATGAACAGAAACTTAAGAAAGACAGTTATCGCAGGTAACTGGAAAATGAACAAAACTCCCGCAGAAGCTGTAAAGCTCATCGAAGAGCTCAAGGTCGTTGCAGAAAACAAGAAGAACTGCGACATTATCATTTGTGTGCCTTTCGTTGATCTTCCTGCGGCTGTTGAAGCTTGCAAGGGCACAGATATTAAGGTGGGCGCGCAGAATGTTCACTTCGAAAAGAGTGGCGCTTTCACAGGTGAAATTTCCGCTGATATGCTTCTTGAACTCGGCGTTAACTATGTTATCATCGGTCACAGCGAAAGAAGACAGTATTTCGGCGAAACAGATGACACTGTAAATCTCCGCACAAAGGCTGCTCTTGAAGCAGGACTTACTGTTATCCTTTGTATCGGCGAACTTCTCAACGAAAGAGAAGACGGCATCACTGCCGAAATCCTCTCGATGCAGACAAAGAAGGCTCTTAAGGGTCTCACAGCTGAACAGATGAAGAAGGTCATAATCGCGTACGAGCCTGTTTGGGCTATCGGAACAGGTAAGACTGCTACTTCCGAGCAGGCAGATGAAGCTTGTGGCATGGTTCGTGATACTGTTGCTTCTATCTTTGACAAGGCTGTTGCTGATGCTACAACTATCCAGTACGGCGGATCTATGAATGCAAAGAACGCGGCAGAGCTTCTTTCTATGGAAAATGTCGACGGTGGTCTCATCGGTGGTGCTTCTCTTAAGGCTCCCGATTTCGGTGTAATCATCGACGCTGCTCAGTAATTGTTGTTTAATTTTACAGGCTCTTGCGAAAAAATACGCAAGAGCCTCTTTTTACGCCGTCTAATGCAAATAGCGGCAATATGGAACATTTGCGTATGATACGCATATACTGTATCAAGAGTATATTACGGGGAGCGTATTTATGAAAGATACAGAACGAAAACCGGATATAACATATTATAAAAACTTAGCACATTCAGTAAGCGCAGTCGAGTCAGAAAAAGCTGTGGAAACAACAAAAGACTTCGTTTCAGCCACACTATCTTCACCCAATTGCACAACGTCGCCGGGAGGAACCGTGATGTTTATAATCTGCCTGGAAAACACCGCTGATTCGGAAATATCGGGCGTCACAATATCGGATAATTTTTCTGAGGCGCACATGAAATACCTTGAAAACAGCTCGATACTGTATGTTGGCGGCTGTGAACCCCAAACTGTCGAAGCTCAGGGCGGGGAAGAAGCAGTAAGTTTTTTAATAGACAGGAAGATTGCTCCTGCTGAGAGGTTATACTTATCATTTTTGGCACAGGTGAATGACGAAACATTACCTAAATCTCTTTATAACTACGCTATGGTAGCTGATAATGCCGGCGAAGCAAAGGTTATAACAAATTCCGTGAGAATTAATTCAGAATACGGAAAAATTGTCGCAGAAAGAACGAGTATTCAAAACGATCGCTCA
>JAZSFD010000020.1:0-45316 GCA_045532035.1 Eubacteriales bacterium
AAAGTGTATTACAATAATTGCTGTTAGCAATATGCACAAACAGGGAGTGTCATAATACCTCCATTGCCTGAAAGGGCGGCTGATCCAAAACAAGGTTTCTGATATCGGCAAAACAGAAGTCTAATCAGATGTGCGTTTGCAATAATTGTAGGGGCGATGCCCACATCGTCCCGCAAAACAAGTTATAAATGTATTTCTTAACGGGACGATGTGGGCATCGTCCCCTACGGAGAGAGATTCTTAAATCCTGCAATATTCCCGTCTCTCTCCGTCAAAACCTGCGGTTTTGCCACCACACTTGCGAGGGAGGCTTTTTGTGCAATATGTCAATGGGCACTTCTGAAATAGGGGTTTGTCAGTGGTCTGATCCCCTTGGATCAAATGATCCAAGGGGATTGCTTTTTGTGAAGCTTATTTGATTGTAATTCTGAGAGCGTGGCCGGTTTCGTAGGCAGAGCCTGTGAGAGTATACTGAGGAATTGTGACATTGGGATTGTCTGTGCCGTCTGCGTTCTTTGACCAGATCTCGGAATAGAAGTCGGAGTGCATATGACCGTTGAAGATTGCCTTGATGACATCGGGGTTCTTGGTGATGAGGTCATAAACATCCTTGATTGCACCGGAGGTCTGAAGTCCGATATAACCCGAGCGATTGTAGAAGTTCATAGAGGTAACAGAGGTATCGTTTACTCGGATAGCTGCGACATCGGAATCAGCAGGGTTACGGGTGAGAAGCGAAATGTGCATGAACATAAGGATCGGGATATCCTTTTCGCGGGCAATTTCGATATCAGCCGCAAGCTTTTCTGCCTGACCGTCAAAGAAATAGTTGAGGCAGTTGTTGATTGCGACAACCATTACCTTTTCGGTACCGTTGTCGTCCGACATGATCTTCGAGGTATAATAAATGTCATGCTTCCAGTTTTCTGCAAGAAGTGCAAGTCTTGATTCAAGACTTGTGGATTCAGCAACATTGCCCTGCATTCTGCGTACTACCTCATGGTTTCCGAAAGGAATGAGAGTGTCGGGGTACGGATCCCAGACATATTTGTAGAGAAGCTCAAGGCATCCCCATGACAGATAATCGATGGCATCACCGGTATTTGTATAATATACAACATCGGTGTAGGTAATATCGTAAGTGCCTGCGGGAACCGAAAGGATTCCGCTGGCGGATATGTACTGAGTGTTGGAAGAGTTGGTGGCAACTGCGGTAAGTCCGCCGATTACTTCAAATTCGCCTGCGGTTGCAGTCGGCTTGATGGCGTTTCCGGTTTTGTCCGCACTCTTGAGGATCCAGGTGCCGCCTGCAACATCAAAGCTTGCGATGTCAGGGCAGCTTGTTCCGTTGTTGAACACAAATGAGAGAGCCTTTTCAAAGGATGCTTTCATGTTGGTGGAGCGTGTGGCAATTCTTGAAATTGTACCGCCGTTGACCGTGATGTTTACATTGTCTGTAAACACAACTCCGCGGTGAGATTCGTTCCATCCGTCAGCACCGATCTGGAAAGCGTTGATTGTTCCGCCGTTGATGACGACTTCAGCACCGTCTGTTGTGCGGGTAT
The DNA here is from genome assembly GCA_045532035.1 of Eubacteriales bacterium. Classification (GTDB taxonomy): domain Bacteria; phylum Bacillota; class Clostridia; order Oscillospirales; family CAG-382; genus UMGS1052. The sequence goes on from JAZSFD010000020.1 coordinate 1,566, forward strand.
CGGAATTGTAGCAAGCACCGAGATAAAGATTATTGTATGCACCGCTGTTGATGGTGACCTTCTGTTTTCCGCCATTGCTGTTCTGGGGACCGAAATGCGCACTGATCTTCTGAGCGCTGCTTACGGTGATGCCTTCTCCGAAGATCATTTCCTTATCTGCCGGATCGAAGAACTTACTTGCGACCTGCACATCGAAATCAATATTCTCGAAGGTGATGGGACCGTTTGTGGCTACGCTGTTTTTAATAAAGCAAAGCTGAGAGTCTCCGCTGCCGTCGCCTGTAACTGTGATCATGTTGGTGTGGGTGGGAAGCTTGATATCGATATCCATCGAACCGATGACTACGACCATTCGTGTGTCGGCATCGGCACTGTCGACTGCCGCGAAAGCCTTGTCATATGAAGCAAAGGGAGAATCGGCTGTGGCGCCTGTGTTGGTCTCGTCATTTCCCGCGTCGCTCACATAAGCCACTGCAACACCGGGGATAGCTTCCCAGACGGAGGTGAAGTTTATTTCATTTGCATCCTCGGGAAGGATAATCTTGTCGCCTGCCGCATAGCTTGTGCCGTTAAGAGTCCAGCCTTCAAAGGTTGACTCGAATCTGTCGGAAAGCTTGGGAAGAACAAGAGCTGAGCCCTTGATGTGAGTGAGTCCGTCGTCAACGCCGTCGTATTTTACCGAAATCTTTGCGTCGTCGATGCTGTCAGCATAGGTTACGGTCCATGTTCCCGCGGGAATTGTAAGGACTGCATTTTCGGAGCAGTAAGCTTCGCCGTCGGCATTTCTTGCAATGGCGATCTTGCCGCCGATGACATTGAACTTGCCTGCGGTGCCCGAAATTTCAAGCTTATTGCCGGTGGTGTCGGCACTTGAGACCTTCCATGTACCGCCCTCAACGGGGTAATCTGCAATGTTTGAGCAGGAGGTGCCGTTGTTAAAGAGGAAGGTGAGGTTCTTTTTGAAAGTACCTGTATATGTGGAGTGGGTGCTGAAAGCATTTACCGTACCGCCGTTTATGGTGATATTTACATCCTCGCTGTATGTAACACCCTTGTGGTTCGTATTATAGCCGTCGGCACGCAGACCGATGGTCTTTATCGTACCGCCGTTGATCACAATGTCTGCACCTGCGATAGTATAGCCCGCGGATGTATAATATCCGCCGATATATAAAGTATCGAAATTACCGCTGTTTATAAGGATGTTCTGCTTGGGGCTGTTGGAATTATCTTTGGGATAATGTACATTGAGAGTGTTGTTTCCTCCCGAGGTCACACCGTCAAGGAAAAGCAGAGTGTGATTTGCGGGATTAAGGAACTTTGTAGCATTTACCACAACATTGAAGTGGATGTTCTTGAAGGTCATGGGACCGTTCATAGAAATGCTGTTCTGAATGATGCGAAGCTCTGTGCCCTCTTTGCCGTCACCCATGATTGTGATCATGTTGGTGTGTGCGGGAAGTGTGTTATTGATATCCATGGGACCCGAAAGAACAACTATCTTTTCGGGTGAACGGGATGCGTCAACTGTCGCAAAAGCCTTTTCAAGGGTTGCAAAGGGGGCATCCGCCGAAAGACCTGTGTTCGAGTCTTTTCCGTTTGTGAGATCAAGATAAACGGTGATTGTTTCTCCGAACTCAAACCAGCTTGAGGTGAAGTTGATTTCTTCAACACCCTTGGGGAGAGTAAAGCTTGTGCCGCCCGAATAGGTCTGTCCGTCATAAGTCCAGCCGAGAAAATCACTTGTTTCGGTGTTTTCGAGGATGGGAAGAACGATGTCAGAGCCCTGAACGTGCTCGATTCCGTCGGACACGCCGTCAAAACTTACGCTTACTGTCTTGATTTCTTCAACAAAGCTTACCGCATATGTACCTGCAGGAACGGTGAGAACACCGTTTTCTGAGGTGTAAGAGCCATCGTCGCTTGTCGCAACGGCTGTCTTGTCACCGTTTATGGTAAATGTGCCTGCTGTGTCTGTGACATAAAGCGAGCTGCCCTCAACTGCCGCACAGTTCATGTTCCAGTTGCCGAGTGTTCCGACAAGGGTGGAGGTGTTTGTAACGGTCATGCCGTTGTTGCAGATAACCTGAACAGCCTTGGCGGTACAGGAGGTTGTGGCGCGGTCATAGATCTTTGCCACGGTACCCGAATTGTAAACCACATTGATAATGTCGAATTTGTTTACACAGCCTGAGCTTCCCGCAATGCCGATACCGAAAGTATTCACTACGGTAAAAGATGCTATCAATTATCTTGGCGAGGCAGGCGGTACTGTCTATATCAAGGGCGATATCATCTTCGAAAATCTTACGATTTACGGCACGACCTCAGAGTATCCTTTTGGTGCTATCGATCATAAGATAACCTTCGGCGAAGGACTTTCCACACCAAGCGGAAAATATCTTCTCGGTGGCAGAGATGATAACGGCGGCGACTACAAGATGGATATTTATTCGGGTACATACCAGTATGTTGTTCCTGTATTCTATAACGCAAGCTGGGGACTTAACAACAAAAAGGCATCCTCGCAATACAATATTTACGGCGGTACGGTAAGCAATTTGTATACAGGTTCAAGAAATGCATCTTCAAACATTTCAAGAGTTCATATGCTTAACGGCGATTCTGTTGCCAATATATACGGCGGTACTGTTACAAACGTAAATGTCGGCCATGAATACTCCGGAACTTTATATGGAGATTCTATAATCAACCTTTACGGCGGTAATATTACAAAAATCGGCTTTATAAACACCTATCAAAAAGACACACAGAATCTCGGAAACGCTGTTATTACCGTGTGGTCAAAAGGTACGGAAGGATCAGCGCCTTTTGCAAAGGCTGTTTCCATAAAGCAGGGTGAATTTGCTCCTCCAAAGACCGTTGATACAAAAAAGCGCATTGCAATAATCAACAACGCCAACAAGGGCTCGCACAGCTTTGACAGCTCCCTTACCGCAGAATATTGTGACTATATGCTCAAGGTCAACGGCGGTACGGCTGAGGCTGTATTTGAGAGAACTACTGCCGACAATCCTTCCACAAGCACCCTTAAAGGCTTTAAGCTCACCGCAGAATATGAAGGCGCCGAGCCTTATATCAACGGTGTGAAGCTTGTGGCAGGAGAGAACGGACTTTATGACCTTTCAGATTACGAAAACGACGGAGAAACAGTTATCAGCTTCCTGCATTATGGCAGCCATTGGGTAAAATACGGTGCCACAGGTGCAGGTACTTCTCCCGACGACCCCGCTCCCTCTGTTGCATATCTTATAAACAACTCCATCGCCGATACCTATTCGGAAGACGAGGAAGTGACCGTTTATGTTCTTCAGGATGACGGTGAGGAGCTTTATAACTCCACAGCTTATGTTACCGATGACGCAAACTATACTGCAGCTCCCATCGGCGAAAAGCCTGCTTCTCACATCGTTCCATGGAAGTCCTCATCCGAAACAGTCAAGGATTTTGCCGCAAAGCTTACGATAACAAGCTATGAGGACGGCGAAACAGACAAGAATTATCTCATCTTCTCGGAACGCCTCGGTTATCCCGAAAACATCTATCTCACGGGTGATGTGGTGTTTGACAACATCATCCTTGTCAGCCCCAAGAAGAACCATCAGAGCATATTCACCGACGGAAATGATGTTACATTTACCGAAAATTGTGAGATCACAGGTATCAACGCATATTACGGCGAAAATGCAGACAGCGCATGGGACGGAAGCTTTGTGGCATCCCAGGGTGCAAATGCTGTCATGAGTGAGGACGGAAGCAAGATCGTATTCGATCATTCCTGGACAGCAACCACCACAGGCAGACAGATAACCGTCGGCAGCGAGAGTGCAACCTTCAACAATGATGCAAGCGTATATATCAACGGAAGCTCTGTCAAAACTCCCGTATATATCAGCGGCACATTCAAAAAGAATCTTAATCTCATATCCTCCGGCACAAGCAATATTCTTTATGTCACAAGCCATGCAGATACTACTGTGACAGGCGGAGTTCAGTATATTTACAGCAATAGCTCTGCTTCTGTCAACTTTACCGATTACATCAGAAACACAAACAGCAATCTTAAGGCGATTCCGTCCGACGGCACATGGATACTCAGAGCGGATCATTCCGAAATCGAGGCGGGTGGAATGTATATCGATGTTACCGAAACTGCAGGCACCTTCAAGTGCATACGCGATGGCGGAGTACTCCTTGCTCAAAACATCGAAACTCTTGAGCACACCGTGTCTGAAAACGGTCTTCTCACACTTGATGAGGGCACATATGATGTATATTTCCTTTCTCCCAATGAGGGTGAAAGCTTTGTGAACACAAAGACCTTCATTGTAGCTCTTGAGGACACAACTGTCGACCTTTCGGCACAGGAGCACAGACTCTTTGACGGCGAAATATTCCTTGGCTGGAAAAATGAAAAAACAGGTGATGTTCCCACCACCACAGCTACTCTTTCAAAGGGAGATGTGCTGACAGCTCAGTATGATACCTTTGAATACGGCGAGGGCGGAGATTTCAGCATTTACAGCGTGCAGATGCGTCTGACAGATCCGGCAGGTGTCAGATTCATTATTGACAGAAATGATTCTGTTCTTGAAAAGCTCGGCGGAAATGACAGCGTCATAGAAAGCGGTGCCATTGTTCTTCCCACCGATCTTTCCCATGGCAAAGATATGGCATACGGTGAGTCGATCTACAGCAACGAAAACCTTTCGCTCACAACAATTCCTACCAATCCGCTTATCAAGCTCGGCACACCAAAAGCTGTTCCCGCAGAAAAGATCTATTCGAAATATGACGGCGGCGTATATTATACAGCAGTGCTTGTCGGTATCAACGAAGACAACTATTCCACCTTCTACAGTGTGATGGGCTATATCCGCTATTATGATGCAAACGGAGTTGAGCAGATCGTATATTCCGATTATGCCCAGTCGAGCCTTTATAAGGTGGCTTTGCAGGCGTATGGCGACACAAGCCGTAACTATACCGCAGAGCAGATCACATTCCTCGAAAGTGTTATCGAATATGTTGAAGTGACAGAGCCTGCGCTTTATTACGAAACATACATCGGCGAAAACTATGAAAAGGCACAAAAGATAGTTTGTGCCATCGACGGTGAAGAGTGTACCGATCCCAACCACGCAATGTACAAGCTTACCAATAAGCTGACTGTCCGCGAAGTCAACATTGACTGGGATTATTCGGAGGATGTTGCAGACGAATCGAATCCTGTCGAGATCGCACATATCACCGATACACATTTCAACTATAACAACAAAAAAGACAAGAACGAGAACGAAATGTCGATCGTTCACCAATACGAGACCTCTGCTTTCTATGGCGAAGCAAGGACTGCAGTACCGGCAGTCAGAGCCATGGAATATGCTTCTATGCTCGATAAGGTCGTTGTGACAGGTGACATCATCCATTCGCTTGCCGACGGTTTGCTTCAGGTCAGCGAAAGACTGATGTTTGATAAGAATACCTGGGTTGGCGCAGGAAAAAGAACCGATGAAAACGGCAATCCCTTGAGAAAGGTGCTCGGAACCTTAGGAAACCACGAGCGCTACAAGCATATGATAGGCGTGGTGCCGGACGATGATTACATGACCGACAACTATCCGACCCTTCAGGAGTCTTTCCCGAACGATATCATCTATTATTCCGAAGTTATGACAACGGAAGATGGCAAGAACCCTGTTATGCTTGTACTTCTTGATGACCAGAGAGAGCGTTATGAGGACGAGGAGATCCGCGATAATCTGGCGATTGATCTTGCAAAGGCAAGAGAGAACAACATTCCCGTTCTCATCTTCCAGCATGTGGCTCTTTATACCGGCGACAGCAGTGTCACATCGACACCCAGTTATTACGAAGGCGGTTCGGCTCCCAATTCCAAACTTCCCGGCAATCCCAATTCCACAGAGCTTACAAAAGAGATCTACACTCTTATCACCGACAATGCCGATATCGTTGCAGGTGTGTTCTGCGGACATGATCATCTCAATGTCTATAACGAGATCATCGGAACAGGAGATTTTGGCACAGGTCATGTTATCCCCCAGAACTATCTTGCTTCCAATCAGGATGACGGCGGATTTGTCATCAAGATCAGCGTGAAATAATAGTTTTTCAAAAGAACACAACAAAAATCCTCGGACCATGGTCCTAGGATTCAGACTACTGACAAACCCTATTTCAGAAGTGCCCATTGACATATTGCACAAAAAGCCTCCCTCGCAAGTGTGGCGGCAAAACCGCAGGTTTTGACGGAGGGAGAGACAAATCACATACGAGAACGCAGGGGGGCGAATCTCTCCCTGTAGGGGACGATGCCCACATCGTCCCCTACAATTATTGCAAACGCTCATCTGTCAGCGGTGGATGAGGTGTCGGAATCAAGCCTATGGCCAAAACTCCAACTCCCTCAGTCGCTTCGCGCCAGCTCCCCCGAAGGAGGAGCCTTTTTTCAGCCTCCCTCGCAAGTGTGGTGGATTCGCCGCAGGCGAAGACGGAAGGAGTCGGAATTAAATCAAAGAGAATTGCCAGAGGGGCTATCGCGCTCCTCTCGCATTATTATTCTCATTGATTTAATTCCGACTCCTTCCATCACGGCCGGCGCCGCGCCACCTCCCTCAAGAGGGAGGCTATAGGTGTGTTTTTCGGCAACAATGTCACCAAAAAACACGATTTTATTTATATTTTTATAGCATTAAAGCTTTCAACAAACTGAAACAAGGACGGCAAAGCCGTCCTTGTTAAAGAATCAAAATGTTATTTGATTATTTTGTGATTGCAGGGTACTTCGAGAAGTACATTGCCTTGAGGTAGAGTGTGTCGCCCTTGAGTTCGGAGAGTGACTTTGTGCCGATAGGCGAAATGTGGAACTGGTTGTACATCGATCCCTCGGGAACGCTGTAAGTTTCGTTGAACTCTGTAAAGTCCCAAGTTACACAAGCCCACTTGTTAGCAACAACAGGCTCGTTCGAGAGGACAGGCTTACCAAACCAGTTGGATTTGCTGCCGTCAGCAAGGATTACATTACCGTAGTTGATGTGACCATAGTCACCGACAGCGGCACCTGTTTTAGACTGATAGTAGTAAATGATGGTAAGGTGTGTATACTCATGTGTATCAGCCTTTGTGCGGTTAAGAGTATAATCATTGATGGTAAATGCCTTACCTGCACCGTCGGAAGCAATCACAGTTGCGGTTTCGTAGTCAAAATTGGTCGATATCGTGGTCTTCTTGCCATCGATTGCGTATTCAAGGTTAGCAAACGGCTTTGTTACAAGGATAGGCGAATCATCCTTTTCAAATTCGGGGTTTCTGCCCTTATCTCTGCCGTATGCGGAGAGGTCATAAAGAATGATAACATTGGGAAGCTCCCAGCCGCCGCGCTTAGCCCATTCAGCAGTGAATGTTACATCAGAGTTGCCTGAGAAAGTATACTTTGAAGCTTTACTATAAATCTTGCCATCCTCGCTGCACTTCCAGCCTGCAAAGCGATAACCAAGCATAGAAATGGCGTTTGCGTCATAGTAAAGCTTGTCGCTTGACAAATGCTTCCAGAATTCCTCATGGATAATGGTAGCTCCGGAATCATCAAGCTGATAGGTAGCCTTAAGCTCAGGAGCATAGCCTGTCTTTGTGGAGAACTGATAGGATGCCGAAAGAGTACCGTCAGAGTTTACAGTTGCACCGACATCTTTTCCGTTGAGAATAACAGCGGGAAGATTTTTGTCGTCAAAGAAATAGCCGTCTTTAAGAGAAATGAGAACATTTGCTGCATACTGCTTTTCGTAATCAAACTTAACATCATTGATAAGTTCAGGTGTCCAGCCGCTAAGCTGGATGGTAACAACATCTGTGATGGAAGTATCTACGGGAGTTGCAGTAATACTGGATGCCTCTGCACCTCCGGTAGGCTCAACGATTGTTGCAGCGATGTCGCCCTTGAAAGCTTCACCATAGCGGATTCTGGAATAATTTGCCTGGTTGTTAAAACGTGTGACAGAGATTTCAGCTTTCGTCATTTCTTCGTATTCTTTACTTGAATCAAGCTTTCTCCATACCGTCTTTGTTGTATCCGCAGTGGGTGTGACTCGACCGTTTAACGCAGGTGTATCTCCGTAAATTTCAACAGCTCCACCATCTCCCGAATCGATAACATATGCTAACGGTTTTCCTTGTACAAGATTATTCAACTTCGATGCACTAAGTACAGGAATCGTGCTGTTGTTAAAGAAAATATAGACAACCTTTTTTCTGTCACCCGCGTAAACCTTGGAAGCTACAAAGTCTCCGATATTACCGCCGTTTACATTAAATACGATGTGGCCGCCGATAGTTGACTGTGTGCTTGTATCACCCCTGGGAGCGAAATCAATAACCTTAATATCAGCACCGTCAACAGTTACTTCTACATTGCCTGCAATGCCCCGTGTTTTATCTGTAAGATCAACACCGCCGAGGTAATATGTGCCTACAGTAACGCCTGTCTTAATCTCTGTGTCAACGAAATCAACAGTTGTATCTATACCACCGTCAACGATATCATATTTTACACCGAGGTTTTCAAGGTTAGGACCGATAACTGCCTTCTGACCGTTTGTTGCAATATAAGCGCCCTCGGAAGCATTGATCTTGATGTTTTCAATGATTGTTGCCGAACCGAGTGCAACCGACTTCTTGATTATGAGCGCAGACTCTTCATCATAACCGGTAATAGTTACATTACCTGCGTTTTCGGGAAGAGTACCATCAACCGTAAGACCGCCGATAACGATAATTGTTACATTTTCGCCGTTTGCAAGGGCTACTGCCTGTGCAAGGCTGCTGACTGCTGTTTCGGGAGTAAGGCCGTCGTTCGAATCAGAGCCTCCTGCCGAGTTGACATAGATGAAATCACCTGCAACGGGATTTACTTCCCACTGAGCTGAAAGAACAAGATTGCTCGAAAGGAGAATAAGATCGCCGGGATTGTAGATCTTTCCGGCTTCATCTTTCCAGTTTGTAAATACGAAGCCTGTGTTTGCAAAGGTACATTCGGAAACAGTTACATATTTTCCTTCGAAATCTTCGAGCTTATCGGGAGCATAGCCGCCTGTAGCACCATTGCCGTCAAACACAACCTGGATCTTTTCAAGCTCTTTCCAGACAGCTGTGAACACAACATCTTCTGTGCCGACAGCAAATGTGTCGCCGTGCTTATAAAGGTCGGTTCCGTTGGTTGTATAACCCATAAATTCGTAGCCGCCCTGAGTGAAGTACTGCTGATCAACAGTTATATCCGAATTGAAGTCAGCAAACTTGTTGTAAGGAGCCTTTCCTGCAGTACCGATACCGCCGACATAAGAGATCATTGCTCTTGTTTCGTCCTTTGCGGTCATTTCGGCAGTGTATGTAAATACCTGCTCATCATAGGATTCGGAGATCTTTTCGATTCTGTATTCGGAAGAACCATTGATGGTGAAAGTGAAATCTGCGGGCAATACATAAGAATCGGTTGTCGCAAGAGAAATCTCATATGTATAGGGAATTGCATAGCCTACTTCAGCATGATCGGGAGTAATGGTATTGATTGTAGCTACAAAGTGCTCGTCATCGCTGACCGAGATGGGCCATACTGTTTCTCCGGGAGTTGCGGGGGTGATAATAACATCAACCTCGGAGGGGGCGACCTTCTTTTCGTCTGTGAAAGAGATACTTACAACTTCGCCGATAGGAGCACTGTAAGTTCCAGCACCTACATAGCTGACTTTGCCATCATATTCGATCTTTGCAACGTAACCGTCATCCGCGATAATATTGAACACACCTGCTTCGGAGGTGAAGTCTACTCTGCCGTTTGCTGTGTCGGCAACACGGATCTCATAATGTTTTTTGTTTTCAAAGTGTGTAAGGTCGAGAGCAGGCATCTGTGCTCCACCCTCGAGGATGAGCTGGAGATAGCCCTTAACGACGGTACTTCTATCCAAGCCGCCGCCAGTTGGGCTGTTTGTCATCTTGTTGATCTTACCATCGGCGCCGATTCTTACATTAAGATTTCCGCCGAGAGTTACCAAAAGATGACCGTCAGCATAACCATCCTGAGTAAGCTTGAGGGTATTAAGAGTACCCGAAAGGACTTCAACTGTGGCGTCTCCGGTAATACCATGGCCGGAATTTGAAAGGTATGCTCCGCCAATACTTGCAGCTTTAGTTACATTAGCGCCATCGATTACAAGATGTACGTTCGGAACTGTACCCGAGTTCAGAGGACCGACATGGATCTGACCGTAGCCTTCAGCCACATAGCCTTCTCCCAAAACAAGCTTGTTGGCATATGTGTTGAGGTGAGCATAACCAGAACCGCCGCCGAACATCTTGATATTTCTGAATGTCATGGGTGCTCTCATTACGATACCGAGACCACTGGCGGTTTCGATACGGGAAGTATCATCGTAGCCTTCTACAACTACAGCCTTAGTGCTTTCGGATGAAGGCAGATGCTGTTTTTCGTTTTCAACAAGATATGTACCAACAATATATATGGTACCGCCATCTTCCACCTTATCAAAAGCAGCGTTAAAAGTCTGCACCGCTTTTTCAGGTGTCGTACCGTTGTTCGAGTCGCTACCGTTTGTCTGGTCAACATAAACCTCGGGAGCTGCCGCCGAAACGGAAACGCTCGCAAAGGTGAATGTGGTCAGAACCATCATGACAGCAAGCACAACAGATAAAATTCGTCTTGTTTTCATGTGAATTCTCCTTTTCTCTGATAATTTTACACGGTTTGCGGCGAAAAATATGCAAACTTCCGCATACCGAGAGAGATTTACAAGCTTATTATATATCATGCGGGCAAAAAAATCAATAGAGATTTTGAATTTTTCCGATTATTTTTCTGATATTGAAAAGCGAAAAACTCTGCATTTTGTGCAAATCGTCTCAATTTTCGGCGCAAAACAATGCATTTTGGCCATTGCTGCATTTCTTTTGTTCACAATTTGAAGAAAATTTCCCCCTCATATACCGCATAAAACCGAGGCGTTTTTTGCTTTTAAATTTAATATGCAAAAAAGCCAACAAAACTATTTACAAAACCGTGGTGTTGAGTTATAATAGTTGTGTATAGATTTTTTACCTATTATTATAAGAATGATCGCAATTGAAACGAAAGGAGCAATTATGCTGCCGGAACTTGAAAAAATAAATGTCCGCGGAGTCGAGTTTGACAACGTTACGATGGAATCTGCACTTGACGCCGCAAAAAAGCTCGTCTGCCGTGACGACATTGACTACATATTCACCCCAAATTCCGAGATCGTCCAGATGTGTATCGACGACAAACCATTCTATGAGGTGGTAAACTCCGCCTCCCTGATTATTCCCGACGGCATCGGAGTAGTTTATGCCTCAAAAATCCTCGGACGCCCATTGAAGCAAAAGGTCGGCGGCTTTGATCTTTCAAAGGTGCTCCTCGACTACGCCGCAAAGAACGGAAAAAGAGTTTTCCTCTTCGGTTCGGCACCCGAGCGGGACGGAAATCCCGCCGTCTGCGACATGGCGGCAAAAAAGCTGTGCGAAACCTATGAAGGACTTATCGTCTGCGGCACACGCAACGGTTATTTCAAGCCCGAAGAAACCGATTCCATAATCGATCAGATCAATGCCGCAAAGCCCGACATTCTTTTTGTCTGCCTCGGAGCACCCAAGCAGGAAAAGTGGATATACGAAAACCGCGAAAAGCTTCAGGTTTCTCTGGCGCTGGGGCTTGGCGGAAGCCTTGATGTTTACGCCGGCACGGTCAAGCGTGCACCGAAGTTTTTTATAAAAATGAACCTTGAATGGTTCTATCGTCTCATAAAACAACCCTCGCGTATCGGCAGAATGATGAAGCTTCCGAAATTCCTTTTCGGCACCATATTCTACAAGCTTTCCGGCAAGGACAAGCCCGAGGCAAAAAAACACAAGGCGCGCAAGGCGCAGAACGGAGAAAACAAATGAAAGTACAGCTCATAGCCCACACTCCCGAGCCCGACAAGCTGATCGCCGCCGCCGCAAAGCTCTGCTATTCCGCCGTCGGCACAGATGAGATACTCGAGGGACTTACCCCCGAAAAGACAGAAAAATTTATCGATATGCTCTCCTCTCTGGGTCATGAAAGTCCCGTGGAGCACGCCACCTTCACCTTTGCGGTCGAAGGCGTTTCGCGCTCGCTGCTTGCACAGCTGACCCGTCATCGTATAGCATCCTACAGCGTGCAGAGTCAGAGATATGTCGGCAAGGAAAACTTCGATTTCATAATCCCGCCCGAGATCGATGCCATCCCCGAAGCCCGCGAGATCTTCCTCAAGGCGATGGAAAACGACCGCGAGACCTACCGCGAGCTCAACAGAATACTTACCGAAAAACACACAAAAACAAATATCGACTCAGGCATGGACGAAAAGAAAGCCGCCTCCGCCGCCTCAAAAAAGGCAAACGAGGATTCACGATATGTTCTGTCCAATGCCTGCGACACAAAGATCGTCATGACCTTCAACATCCGCTCGCTCTACAACTTTTTCTCGCTCAGATGCTGTTCGCGCGCCCAATGGGAGATAAGAGAGCTTGCCTGCAGAATGCTCGCCCTTGTGAAAGAGGTCTCTCCCACCCTTTTCAAAAACGCAGGTCCCTCCTGCGTTTCGGGTAAATGCTCGGAGGGTTCATTCTCCTGCGGAAGAATGATGGAAGTGCGCGAGATCATCAAAAACGGAGGTATCGTCTGATGTCCGCATTTCTTGTTGCCATCGACGGCACCGACGCTTCGGGCAAGGCGACCCAGACAGCACTTCTTGCCGGGCGTCTCAGAGAGCTCGGAAAAAAGGTTCTCGAGGTTTCTTATCCAAATTATGAATCCCCATCGTCGGGACCTGTGAAAATGTATCTTGAAGGAAAGCTCGGAAAATGTGCAGATGACACCGACGCATATGCCGCCTCCGTCCTTTTCGCCGTTGACCGCTTCGCTTCTTTCCGTTCGGAGTGGAGGGAAATATATGACCGCGACGATTATGTCATACTTCTCAACCGCTACACCACAGCAAACGCGGTACATCAGCTTTCAAAGATCGATGATGAGTCCGAAAAGGAGAAGTTTCTTAACTGGCTTTTTGATTTTGAATATGGTCTTTTGAAGATCCCTGCCCCCGATCTTGTGATATATCTTGAAATGCCCACCGAAATCTCTTTGTCGCTGCTTGAAAAAAGATGCGATGACACAGGCGCTGTCAAGGATATCCACGAGGAGGACAAAAACCATCTCACAAAAAGCCGCAATGCCGCAATCTACGCCTGCGAAAAGCTCGGCTGGCACAGAGTCTGTTGCGGAAAAGACGGTGCTCCCCGCACCCGTGAGGACATACATTCCGAGATATTCGGCATTTTTGCGCAGAATGCGCCGGCTGCTTTGACAAAATGACGCAGTTCTTATTTTTTAATTCGGCGCATAGAATATAAAAGCAAAAATTGCGGCAATAATCCTTTACATAACCATAATTGCGCAAAGCACATCAGAAAGGAAATAAAAATGGTATATATTTTTCTTGCCGACGGCTTTGAAGAGATCGAAGCTCTCACCCAGGTCGATTATCTGCGCCGTGCGGGAATCGAGATAAAAACCGTAGGCATAACAGGAAAGAATGTCACAGGAGCCCACGGCATCACCGTTATCTGCGACATGACCGAAAATGACGCGGTGCTTGACGAAAAGCTCGAGATGGTGATACTTCCCGGAGGCATTCCCGGCGTTCCCAATCTCGGAAAGAGCGAATTTGTCATCGACGCGCTCGAATATGCTCACAAAAACGGCTTATTCATCGCCGCCATCTGTGCCGCCCCCACCCTTGTGGCAAAATACGGCTATCTTGAAGGAAAAAATGCCGTTTGTTACCCCTCGATGGAAAATGAGCTTTACGGAGCAAGATGTGTCGATTCGGCAGTCGTACGCGACGGAAAGCTCATCACCTCCCGTGCCGCAGGTGCCTCCGAGGAATTCGCCCTTGAGCTCATCCGCGCACTTGTTTCAAAGACTGCTGCGGAAAAAGTGAGATGCGCCATCTGCGCAAGATAACCCGATAGGCTTTCCCACCCACGCGGAAGTTTTCCGCACCGTCAGAAAGGACAGTTTTGTTATGAGCGAAATAAGAACTCAGAAATCAGAAATCAGGGAAAAATACCTCGCAGTCCGCGACTCCATTCCCTCAGAACAAAAAGAAGCTTTCGACAAAAAAATATTCAACCGCCTGATTGCCTCGATCACCTACCGTCACTGCACCGATGTTCTGCTTTATGCCTCGGTGAAGGGCGAGGTCGATACCTGGATGATATTTGAAAAGGCACTTGCCGACGGGAAAAAAGTAGCTTTCCCCTGCTGCAACGCCGACAACACCATGACCTTCCGCTATGTCGATGGAAAAGATCAGCTCTCCCCCGCAACCTTCGGGCTTCTCGAACCTGCGGGCACCTGCGAAGAATGCAAGCCGTCAAACTTTTCGCTCCTTATCGTACCGGGACTTGTTTTTGACAAAGGGGGCTTTCGAGTCGGCTACGGCAAAGGCTTTTATGACAGATATCTTTCAACCTTTGAGGGAGTGTCCATCGGACTCTGTTACAGCAAGCTCCAGCTGCCTGAGGTTCCGCGCGGAAGATTCGACCGCCATGTGGATGTTATAATCAGCGAAAAAGGAGTGTACGCGGTAAATGCTCCAAAATGATGAAAAAAAGAGCCAAAATCCGATAACCGCATCGGAAAATGTTGCGCCCGCCCTCGGACTTTGTGCCATATCTATCCTTGCGGCATCAAAATTTCTGCCACAAGGCTTTGCGCAGGAAAATGTTTTTCTGTTTATTGCGGCGGTGTCGGTTGCAGCCTTTGCTCTGCCGTCGATGGTTTTCGCCGTGATTATGAGAAAAAAGACGGAATTTCTATTTTCCGCCCCCAAAAAGGGCACCTTTGGAATCTGCTTTCCGTCAGGGCTTCTCCTTGTTTTTACAGCTCTTCTTTCAAGATGCATCATCTGCTACATAAACGGAACATCAGACGCATCGGCAGCTGCGCTTATTTCGGGAATGGACTATTTTCAGGCACTTTTCTGCTACACCCTGCTTCCTGCAGTGCTCGAGGAGCTTATTTTCAGAGGTGTCGTATTCCCGCTGTATGAAAGAAGCTGCGGAGGACTTTGCGCTATCCTTGCCTCCTCGCTGTTTTTTGCCATGTCCCATCTTTCGGGAGGAGATTTTTTCCTCTATTTTCTTTCGGGACTGATACTCGGAGGAGTGGCATATATCACCCGTTCGGTATTTGCCTGCATGGCACTTCACCTTATCAACAACATCACAAGCTTTTATCTTGAAAACTCAGTCTTCCGCATTGCCGCCGAAACCAAAAGCGGAATACTTGCGATATTTCTTCTGACAGCTCTGTCGCTAATCTGTCTTTTCTGGTTTTTGACCGAGCTTGAAAGCGTTTGCAGAAAGCGTTATCTTGCGGCGGAAAACGACAGCTTTTCGGCAAAAAAGCTCTTTCCCGAAGGCACTTGCGCAAGACAAGCCTTTTCCAATGTCTTGCTTTCACCTTTCCTTTGGATTGCAGTTGTGATCTTTTCAATTTTCATATCGATACTTTAGGAGTATAAAAATGCCAGGACAAAACAAAAACGATAAGCTTCCGACCAAAGGTCATGTGGTGGATTTTGACGATATCGATCCCGAAAACGCCAAGCTTCACCGAAACAAACGCATAAAAAGCAACGTACAAAAAGGCGGGGTTGCCGCTCTCGGATTTGTAAAGACGATTGTATATGTCGCCGCCGTCATTATTATCGCTGCAATTCTTTCGGTCAATATAATCAGTGTCGTCAATGATGTGTATGCTTTTGATGACAACGAGGATATCGCGGTGACCATCGAATTTGAAGAAGGGACAACCCTTTCTCAGGCGGCAAAGCTTCTCAAAAAAGCAGGCATCATAGAGCATCCTTGGGTGTTTGGAATGTATGCCAAGCGCGAAATCAAAGGGTCAAAGTATTATACCGGCGAGATCGTCACAGGACCCGTTACCTTCACTTACAAATGCGATGACAGCGCCGACCAATCGGGAAGTGATTCTCCCGTAAACTACATCCAGCTTTCAAAGGATGAGGATGTTTCGCGCAAGCCTCTCAATTATGACCGCATCGTTTCGATGATCGCTGTTTCAAGCTACAAAGCGCGTGAGACCGTGAGAGTTACCATTCCCGAGGGATACACCGTCGATGAGATCATCGAGCTTCTCATCTCCAACGGCGTCGGTCAGAAAGAAGATTATGTCAACGCCATTCAGAATCATGATTACAACTACCGTTTTGTCAAGGAAATAAAAGACAATCCTGACAGAAAATACCGTCTTGAGGGCTATCTCTTCCCCGACACCTATGAGTTCTTCACAGATGAGAATGAAATATCGGTCATCAACAAGATGCTTTCAAACTTTGAAATCAAATTCAACGCCATCTATTATGACCGCGCGGCAGAGCTTGGCAGGAGCGTTGACGAGCTTGTCATCCTCGCCTCAATACTTGAAAAAGAAGCAAA
The DNA here is from genome assembly GCA_045532035.1 of Eubacteriales bacterium. Taxonomy (GTDB): domain Bacteria; phylum Bacillota; class Clostridia; order Oscillospirales; family CAG-382; genus UMGS1052. The sequence goes on from JAZSFD010000020.1 coordinate 18,183, forward strand.
GAATCCCGCAGATCTTCCCCTCATGTCTTCGGTATTCCACAACAGGCTCAAATCATCAATGCGTCTTGACTCGGATGCCACCGTTGTCTACCTGCTTGATGAAAGAAAAATCACTCTTACCACGGAAGATCTTTCGATCGACGACAAATATAACACAAGAAAATACAAAGGCATTCCTCCCGGAGCTATATCAAATCCCGGAATTGAAGCCATCAACGCCGCCTTCTATCCCGAAAGCACAAAGTATTATTACTTCCTCACCCCCACCAGCGGCGAAACAGTCTATTCAAGAACCGAGGGTGAACACAACGCTGCCAAAAACAAGGCAAGAACGGAGGGCAGGCTTGCATCATGAAACGCCCCGAAATACTTGCCCCCTGCGGCAACTTTGAAAAACTCAAATTCGCAGTCCTTTATGGTGCCGATGCAGTTTATCTCGCAGGAAAAAGCTTCGGAATGCGCACCGCCTCCGACAATTTCACCGACGAGGAGCTGAAAGCGGCAATAAACTTTGCGCATGAAAAAAACGTCAAGGTTTATATCACTGTAAATGTCATGCCCCGGCAGTATGAGCTTGATGCTTTTGCAAGCTATCTTGCGTATCTTGCCGAAATAAAGCCCGATGCACTTATCGTCGCGGATCTCGGTGTACTGTCGCTGGCAAAAAAGCACGCCCCTGACATCGACATCCACATCTCCACCCAGGCAAACACAGTAAATTCCCTTTCCTGCCGGGTCTTTCATGAGCTTGGCGCAAAGCGTGTTGTGCTTTCACGCGAACTTTCGCTTGACGAAATACGCCGCATCCGCGATGATATTCCCGAAAAGCTTGAGCTTGAAGCCTTTGTTCACGGTGCCATGTGCGTTTCCCATTCGGGAAGATGCCTGCTCTCAAACTATTTCGTGGGCAGAGATGCCAACCATGGTGCCTGCGCCCAACCCTGCAGATGGGAATATAACGGGCAAGGTCTTTCGGCCGAGATCTCCGAGATCAAACGCCCCGACATCCGCCTTACCGCCCTTGAAAACGAACGCGGCACTTTCATTTTCAGTTCAAAGGATATGTGCATGATCGAGCACATTCCCGAACTTGTGAAAAGCGGAATCGACAGCTTCAAGATCGAGGGACGTGTCAAGAGTGCATATTACACCGCAGTCACCACAAACGCATACAAAACAGAGCTTATGAAATATCTGGCATCGCCCGAAAACTATTCTTTTGACGGTGCAGCGCTGCGAGAGCTTGAAAGCGTCAGCCACAGAGAATACTGCACAGGCTACTATTTCGACCATCCGCTTAACAACGCACAGATAACACAGAACGGCGGTTATATAAAGGAAAAAGCATTCCTTGCCACCGTCGAAAGCTTTGATCCCGCCACCATGCGCGCAACACTTATCCAGCGCAATAAAGCGGTAAACGGCAACGAAGCCGACATTATCACGCCCGGCGGTGTCGCAAGAAGTTTTACTCTCGAAGGCATGAAAGATGAGCAGGGCGAGCCGATAGAATCGGCACCCCATCCCCAGATGAGGTTTTCAGTAAAAATGCCCTTTGAGGTCAATGTCGGAGATATCATAAGAGGAAAATAAAGAGAAAAGCCCGAACAGATGCGTTCGGGCTTTGAAATTTTTACATATTATTTATTATCAGCTTCACTCTATTTAGCCGCCTTTTCGCCACCCTCCGACGGCAATTCCTCTTCATACTGCTCATCCAAGGTCGAAAGCCCTCTGTCTTTCAGCCGTCTGTCCGATGCACGCCTTACTTCAAGGAAAAGAAGTGCAAAAACAGGCACTGCAATTATCATACCAACTATTCCAAAGAAGCCTCCAAAAAGAAGCAGGGCAAAAATGACCCAGAATGATGGAAGTCCTGTGGATTCTCCGAGAATCTTGGGTCCGATGAAGTTTCCATCGAGTTGCTGGAGCGCTATGACAAAAATAATGAACCAAATGGTCTTTTCGGGTTCAAGGGCCAAAACCATAAGTCCCGTGGGAATAGCTCCAATGAAAGGACCAAAGATGGGTATCACATTTGTGACACCGATGATAAGTGCCATAAGAGCGGGGTTTGGCATTCTGAGCACCCAAAGACCAACAAAAGCAAGAATGCCGATAATGGTTGAATCAAGTATCTTTCCGCCTATAAAGCCTCCAAAGATGCGGTTGACTTCGCGGAAGAACTCAAGCATCTTTGCAACAGTCTTTTTTTCGAACCATGCATACAAAAGCTTTTTTGACTTTCTCTTGAAAGAAATCCGACCGGCGAGAACATATATCGAAATGAGAAGTCCGATGGCGATATTGAGCACTTCGGTAACGATGCCGTATATAGCGTCATACGCCTTTGGCAGAAAATCTTTGGCAAGATCAAAGCCATGGCTTATAAATCCTTCCAGATTCATCTGATCAATAAAAGGCAGGTGCAAACTGTTGAGATATGTAACAATGCTGTTGGAATACTTCTGAATATTCGCGGTAAATTCAGTTATGCTGTTTCCAATGTCAGGAAGCACAAGAAAAACAAATCCCACAAGTATTCCCAAAAAGACGATATATGTGAGTATAAGACTCAAGACAGTATACAGCTTGGGGCACTGCTTCTTGCTTTTTGAAAAAAGCTTTGTGATAAACTTAAATATGAGCTTATCAATAGGCGAAAGCAAATAAGCAATAATAATACCGTAGATGACAGGGCTGAGATAAGACAAAGTCTTTCCGAAAAACCATGCTACATTATCGCTGTAAATGATGAGAGAAAGAAAAAGGAAAATCGCCACCACCGTCAAAAAAACATAGACGGCAATAGTGGTATATTTTTTATTCCAGTCTATCCTCACAAGCACACCTCCTTTTGATGTCAGCTATATGATATTCCCCGAAGCGCGGGCTTCGGGGAATACTTTACACAAAAATTCAACCGATAATCGTAACTCTCGCAACGCTTTCGACAGCTTTGATTGCCTCGACCGCGTCTGCGGGAAGGTTGCCCGAGATCTCAACAAGTGTATATGCGTTGTCCTTCTTCGAACGGTTCATCATGTTTTCGACATTGATGCCCTTATCCGAAAGGATCGCTGTGATGCTTGCGATAACATTGGGGATATTCTTGTGGAAAACACAGATTCTTGTTCCGCCTGCGTAAGGAATGATAACTTCGGGATAGTTTACGCTGTTTTTGATGTTACCGCTTTCAAGAAAATCGCGGATCTGTGCACATGCCATAACCGCACAGTTGTCTTCCGATTCGGGAGTGGAAGCACCAAGATGAGGAATCGCAACGATTCCGGGAACGCCTACTGTTGCCGCTGTGGGGAAGTCCACCACATAGCTCGCAACCTTGCCGGATGCAAGAGCTTCCTTGATATCATCATCGTTGACAAGATCTGCTCTTGCAAGGTTGATGATGCGCACGCCGTCCTTCATCTTCGCAATAGTTTCCTTGTTTATCATCCCCTTTGTGTCGGGGGTGGAGGGAACATGGAGCGAGATATAGTCGCAGTTTGCATAAATATCGTCGCGCTCAGCAGCCTTTTCAACCGAAGTTGCAAGGTGCCATGCGGCGTCAACCGTAATATAGGGGTCGTGGCCATAAACCTTCATGCCAAGGTCAAGAGCCGCATTCGCAAGCTTTGCACCGATGGCACCAAGTCCGATAACACCCAAGGTCTTGCCGTAAAGCTCAGGACCGACAAAAGCGCTCTTGCCTGCTTCGACCTGCTTTGCAACATCATCGCCTGTAAGAGTGGAAGCCCAGTTGATACCGTCAACGATCTTTCTCGATGCGAGAAGAAGAGCAGCAATAGCAAGTTCCTTTACTGCATTTGCGTTTGCGCCGGGAGTGTTGAATACAACGATTCCCTGTTCAGAGCACTTTTCGATCGGAATATTGTTGACACCGGCACCGGCACGGGCAATAGCCTTGAGCTCGGGACCAAATTCCATGTCGTGCATTGCTGCCGAACGGACAAGAATGCCGTCGGGGTTTGCGACCTCTGTGCCTACGTTGTATTTGGCGGGATCAAGATTGGCTGTGCCGATCTTGGCTATCTTGTTGAGCATATTAATATTGTACATTTCGATTTCTCACTTTCGTAATAGGTAAAATATGCAGAAAACGCCGTACAGAAATGCACGGCGTTTCAAACTCTGACTTACTTGTTTTCAGACTCGAACTTCTTCATGAATTCGATGAGCTTCATAACGCCTTCCTCGGGCATTGCGTTATAAATGGAGGCTCTCATGCCGCCGACCGAGCGGTGACCCTTGATGTTCTGGAAGCCTGCTGCTGCCGCTTCCTTGCAGAACTTCTTGTCGAGCTCTTCGTTGCCTGTGACAAAAGTAACATTCATCATCGAACGATACTTCTTTTCGGCAGGAGCCTTGTAAAGGTCGGAGGAGTCGATGTAATCATAAAGAGCCTGAGCCTTGCGGACATTGATCTTCTGCATTTCGGAAAGACCGCCGAGCTCAAGAAGCCATTTGTAAACAAGACCCGAAACATAGATGGAATAGCAGGGAGGAGTGTTGTACATCGAGCCGTTTTCAGCCTGAACAGCATAGTCAAGCATTACGGGGATGTTTTCCTTTGCCTTGCCGATAAGGTCTTCGCGGACGATAACAACTGTGAGACCTGCAGGACCCATGTTCTTCTGTGCACCCGCATAGATAAGGCCGAACTTTGTTACATCAACAGGCTCGGAAAGAATGCAGGAGGACATATCAGCAACAAGCACCTTGTCACCCACATTGGGAACTTCGGGATACTTTGTTCCGTAGATGGTGTTGTTGTAGCAGATGTGAACATAATCAGCATCTTCGCGGATCATGTCGGGGGTGATTTCGGGGATGTATGTAAAGTTTTTGTCTGCAGAGGATGCCACAAGCTTTACATCGCCGAATTTCTGTGCTTCGGCATATGCCTTCTTGGAGAACATACCCGAAACGATATAATCAGCTTTGCCGCTGCCGTTCATAAGGTTGAGGGGGACTGCCGAGAACTGTGTGGACGCGCCGCCCTGAAGGAAAAGAACTTTATAATTATCGGGTATATTCATGAGCTTGCGAAGGTCTGCCTCAGCCTCTTGGATGATTGCTTCATAGAAAGACGATCGGTGGCTCATCTCCATTACCGACATTCCGGAGCCGTTGTAATCGGTCATTTCGGAAGCAGCTCTTTCGAGGACCTCAAGAGGGAGCATCGAAGGACCTGCAGAGAAGTTATAGATTCTGCCCATTTCATTACCTCCATAGTAGTATGAAAAAATATTGTATGCCGCCGTAATTTGCAACATAATATAATATTATAGACCCAAAAATTCACGATGTCAAGGGGAATGACAAAAAAATCACATTATTATATCAAATATTTCCTCACATTTTTGCCATTCCCCCAAAAAGGTATCTCGGTCAGCCCATAAAATCTCCGTTGCCGATACGCTCTACCAAAGCGCGCATTTCTTTTTTCGACGAAAGCGAATGGGTAGCATCGATAACAGCCTGCTTTCGGTCATTCGTCATGACGGCAAAATTCTGCATTGCCTCGGGATTCTGTGCCAGCGCCATACCGAGACCTGTGGGAATTTCAAGTTTGTTCTCCGAAATCATTTTTCTCCCTCCTTTTCTTTTTTGATCGTCAACAATAGCTTTTGCAGATTGTTGAGCAGAAATGTCAGAAAATATGAGGAAAGAGTCTTTTGAATTGTCAAAAAAGACAATTTTCAGTTTTTTCGAAAAAAATTGAAAAAAACTATTGACAAATCAAAAAAAAGGTGTATAATAAATCATGTTGCGAGCGAGATTAGCTCGGGCACAACAAAATATGCGGATGTGGCGGAACTGGCAGACGCGCACGTTTGAGGGGCGTGTGGTTTTCCCGTATGGGTTCAAGTCCCATCATCCGCACCAGAAAAAGGACTTGCAAAAAGCAAGTCCTTTTTTCAACGAAATACACTTTTTGAGCTTGTGACATTGTATTCTATATGAAATTGTTACTCAATGTAATATTTGCTCAGCAAAATTCAAGGCGTATTTTTATATCAGACAGCGCGGTATATTACATTAACAAAACGAGGTGCAACATGAAAAGATTTCTTTCCCTGCTCATCCTTATCTCCTCCGTTCTTTGCACTCTTCCTTTTTCGGCAAGCGCAGGAGTCCTTTCGATCGTTGTGGACACAAAGCCCGTCACATACACCGACGCTTTTCCGTATATCGAAAACGGGAGAACAATGATACCCTTGCGCCTTGTTTCTGAAAATATGCAGGCGCAGGTGGAATATGATCCCGAAACAAGCGTCATCACCATTACCCGTAACGGTAATTGTCAAACGCGTGACGCAAATCAAACCGACACCTGGACTTACATCAAACACGGCGGCACAAAATACGAAAACGCCGTGGCTGTGGCAAAATTCCAGAAGGACAGCCAAAAAGTTATTGTCGAGCTTTATCAGGACGGAACACTCATTCACTCGACAGAATCTCTCATGGATGTTCCCGCAAAGATCATCGACGGCAGAACCTTTGTACCTGCAAGATATGTGGCGTATGCCCTCGGCTACGGAATCGTTTTTGATGCCGAAAGAACCCGCGTGATCTATCACTATAAAGCAACGCAGATCTCCGATTTTACAAAATCCTGGCAGTACCCCTACGATTATTACACTTACAACAGTCTGTTTATGGGCAGCATGGAGCCTGTTTACAACTACCGCGGCTTCAACTACCGCGACGGTTACGGAAATATCAAGGTGCTTGACGGCGACAACGGCTGGGAAAGCTATCTTGACCGCGAAAACAACCTTCGCGGTGCCGAAATGTCATATTTGCTTTATATGCCCATTTTTTACACCTTTGAAACAGATGAATATACCATAACAAATTCGCAAACCGGCAAGGAAAACCTCGAAATCTTTGCAAAAATGTACGCCGACAAAATGGGCGACAAGTCGGAATCTTATGAGACCGACTACGGATACAGAACCGATATCGGCGACTTCACCTACGACAAAGCCAACTCGGTAAAATATTACAAAGAAACAGGAAAATACGCTATCGGTCCCGACCGCCCGAAGGATATCTTTGATTCCAGCCTTGCAGCATCGAGAAACTTTTCCCGCTATGATTACTCGATGTTCTATTATTACCTTGACAATGGTGATAAAAGCTATTTTGATGAATGGAAAGGCTCAACCGCAGACCATTATGCATCAAAATACAATCTTCTCACCCTCGAAGCCTTCTTGGGTGAAATGGGCGAGAGAATCTGGACGATGATGGACGATTATTATATGCACACAGGCCCGTTTTACCGCGGCGAGGTCTGTCTGGGTGACGATTTTAACGAAGCAAGAGTCAGCTTCCGCGAAGTGGAAATAGACGAATTTTTCTGTTCGCAGTACGGCTTTGAATTTATAAGCTCGGTTTACCCCTATGCCGATTCTTTGGTCGACACGGGAGATGTTAGAGTTCTCACCGCAAGATATAACGGCATCGAGTTTACCATAAAATACCGCAGAAACATACTGATGTTCCCTCAGGCAGGATACACAGTAACAGTCGGCAAACTTCCAAAATAATTTTTTATTCAGGAGGACAGCATGAACAAGTGGAATTTTTACACATCAAAAGAAATCTCCCCTGCAGGCTGGCTGAAAAAACAGCTTGAGATCCAGAAAGACGGACTTTCGGGCAATCTCGACAAAATGTGGAGAGATGTAAGGGACAGCGCATGGATCGGCGGAGAAGCCGAAGGCTGGGAACGCGTGCCCTATTGGCTCGACGGCTTTATCCCCCTCGCCTATCTTCTTCACGACGAGGACATGATCGCAAGAGCAAAGAAATACATCGACGCCATCATCGCGAATCAAAAAGCCGACGGCTGGATATGCCCCTGCGCCGACAACGAGCGCGAAAAATATGACGCATGGGCGATCATGCTTATTTCAAAGGTACTTGTGGTCTATTATGAATGCTCGGGCGACGAGCGCATCCCGAAGGTACTTTACGATGTTCTCAAAAACTTCCGCGATCTTCTGAAAAACGGTACTGTCAGGCTTTTTGACTGGGGAAAATATCGCTGGTATGAAACCTTCATTGCCATCAATTTTATCAAGGAACGCTTCAATCCCGACTGGCTGTGTGAGCTTGCCGAAATGCTCAAGGAACAGGGACTCGATTACAATGATGTGACAGAGCTGTGGAAAAGGCCTCTCAACCACTGGAGACTTGACACACACATCGTAAACCTTGTCATGATGCTCAAATCTGAGGCAGTATCATCGGAAATGCTCGGCAAAGAATACACCGACAACGCCGAAAAGCTTTACGAAATGCTTTACAGATACAACGGCACTCCCGTCGGACTCTTCACGGGAGACGAATGTCTTTCGGGCTTGAGCCCCATCCAGGGAACAGAACTTTGCGCCGTCGTGGAGCAGATGTATTCCTACGAAACTCTTTTTGCCGTCACCGGTGACAGAAAATGGCAGAACGCCTTGAAATTCTTGCCTACAACGCGCTTCCCGCAGCCATTAGTGAGGATATGTGGACCCATCAGTATGTTCAGATGAGCAATCAGATCGCCTGCATGACCTTCCCGGGAAGATCTCTTTTCAGAACCAACAATTCGGAAGCACATCTTTTTGGACTCGAACCCCATTTCGGCTGCTGCACGGCAAACTTCAATCAGGGTTGGCCCAAGCTTGCACTTTCTGCATTCATGCACAGCGGCAACAGGATCATAAACTCAATGCTTCTTCCTTGCGCCCTCTCCTGCGAGCTTGCCGACATCACTCTTGAAACAGACTATCCTTTTGAAAACACGCTGAAATATAATATCTGCGCGAAAGAAGATTTCACCTTTGAGGTGCGTATTCCCTCTTTTGCAAAGAATCTTTCGGTGGACGGAAAGGCACACGATACGACAGATCTTTCGTTCAGCTTCAAAAATGGCGAAGAACGCAAAATCACCGTCTCGTTTGAAACAGCTCCCTTCATTGAGGACCGCCCCCATGGGCTTCACACCGTCAAATGCGGCTCGCTTATTTTCTCGCTTGCCATAAGCTACGAAAAGAAAATACATGAATATGAACGCAACGGAGTTGAAAGAAAATTCCCCTATTGCGACTATGAGCTTTGTCCCACCTCCGATTGGAGCTTCGGGCTTTCGTCGTCTGATATCAAGCTCGAAAAGCGCGGGGTTTCTTCTTCGGCTTTCTGCGAAAAAGCTCCCGCAATCGTTGCAAGGGTCAAAGTCAAAAGGATCGACTGGGGCTTTGAGGACGGCTTTGACACCGTCTGCGCGAAGATCCCCGAGTCAACAAAAGCGCAGGGCGGCGAGGTCGAAATTGACTTTATCCCCTACGGCAGCGCAAAGCTGCGTGTAACCGAGCTTCCTTTTGCCGAATAACCGGTTGACTTTTGGAGAGCATTGTGTTATAATCAATAAAAATATTTCACCGCCACCGGGCGGCAAGCGGAATGCAAAAAAGCATTCGCGTCACATCGTTAGGTCTTTGAAGATGTGTCTGCGGATGCTTCTTTTTTTGGAGGGTGAAAATGAAGCTTTTGAACAAGATAACCGGTTATTTTTCGAAATTTGAAATTTTTCTCTGGAGCTCCTCGGTTATACTCATCATCACATCTTCCCTGCTTTTCGGCAAAGACGGGATCCTTTCTCTCGTCGCCTCGCTCATCGGGGTAACCTCTCTTATTCTCGGCGCCAAAGGAAATCCCATAAGTCAGGCACTTATGATAATCTTCAGTCTTCTTTACGGAGTAATTTCCTATTCCTTTGCCTATTACGGCGAGATGATAACCTATCTCGGAATGTCGGGACCTATGGCGCTTTTTGCTCTTGTTTCATGGCTGAAAAACCCATATAAAGGCAAAAAATCACAGGTGGCAGTCAACCGTATCAGCAAACGCGAAGTATTCTTCATGTTTGCACTTACCATCGCCGTCACTATCGTTTTCTATTACATCCTTGCTTATTTCAACACCGCAAATCTCTTTTTCAGCACAGTATCTGTCACAACCTCTTTCATCGCCGTATATCTGACCTTCAGAAGAAATCCCTTCTTCGCTCTCGCCTATGCCGCAAACGACATCGTGCTCATAATCCTTTGGGTGTCAGCGGCTTTTTCGGACATCTCATATATATCTGTGGTTATCTGCTTCTTTGTGTTTCTCGCAAACGACATTTACGGCTTTTACAGTTGGTTGAAGATGGAAAAGAGTCAGAAAAACGGTGATTGACATTTAATGCGAAGCATGGTACAATAGCCTTTGTGCGAATAGCACATCTTATATTTTCGGAGGTAATATGCAGATAAAGCTTTCGGATCATTTTACATATAAAAAACTCTTTCGGTTCACCGCTCCCTCCATCGCTATGATGATCTTCACATCAATATACAGCGTGGTAGACGGATTTTTTGTGTCAAATTTTGCAGGGAAAACCCCTTTTGCCGCCGTCAATCTCATCATGCCCTTTCTGATGATAATATCAACTGTCGGCTTCATGTTCGGAACGGGCGGCTCGGCAATCGTCGCAAAAAAGCTCGGTGAGGGCAAAAAAGAAGAAGCAAACAGCAATTTTTCGCTTTTTGTCTATACCGCTTTTCTCCTCGGTGTCATCTTTGCGACGGCAGGAATCATCTTTTTGCGTCCCATCGCGATCATGCTCGGAGCGGAGGGGGAGATAATCGACAACTGTGTCATCTACGGCAGGATAATACTTGCGGCACTCCCTTTTTTTATCCTGCAAATGCTTTTCCAAAGCTTTTTTGTCACCGCCGAAAAGCCTCAGCTCGGACTTGTCGTAACAGTTGCATCGGGATGCACAAATATCGTGCTTGACGCTGTGCTCGTCATTCTTTTGCCACAGGAATTCAAGCTTGCAGGCGCCGCCATTGCCACCGCATCAAGTCAGGCAATCGGCGGACTTGTTCCTCTTTTCTATTTCTTCCGCAAAAACGGAGGTCATCTTCGTCTCGGAAAGACCCGCTTTGACGGCAAAGCTCTGCTCAAAGCCTGCACCAACGGTTCGTCCGAATTCATGAGCAATGTTTCGATGTCTGTTGTCGGAATGCTTTATAACTTCCAGCTTCTGAAATATGCCGGAGAAGACGGCGTTGCGGCGTATGGGGTCATGATGTATGTTTCGATGATATTTGCGGCGGCGTTCATCGGCTATTCCATAGGCACAGCTCCCGTTATCGGCTATCATGACGGAGCGCAAAACCATGACGAGCTGAAAGGTCTTCTGAAAAAAAGCATCGTCATCATCGGAACCTGCTCGGTCGCCATGACTTCTCTTGCTTTTGTTCTTTCTTACCCGCTTTCGAACATATTTGTGGGATATGACAGAGCTCTTTGTGAGCTTACCTGTTCGGGCTTCAAAATCTTTGCCGTCTCTTTCCTTTTCATGGGCTTTGCCATTTTCGGCTCGGGATTTTTCACAGCCCTCAATGACGGAATCACCTCGGCTGTCATTTCTTTTCTGAGGACACTTGTTTTTCAGATCACGGCAGTGCTTTTGCTGCCGATGCTGTTTGATGTCGACGGAATCTGGTATTCGATAGTCGTGGCTGAATTTGCGGCAATGGCGCTATCGGCATTTTTTGTTATTATAAAAAGAAAAAAATACCATTATTAAATTTAACAGTATTTAAGGGCAGACAAAAAAGTCTGCCTTTTTTATATATTTTGCCAAAAAACATTTACTTAACGCATATTTTGTGATAGAATGATATTTGTGAAAGAATCGGTAACAGTTCTTTCTCCAATACACAAAAAGGATTCTTTATAATGATAAAACGCGCCTATTTTTATATAATCGCCGCAGGTATTTTGTGGGGAACATCGGGACTTTTCGTTGCCGCTCTTTCGCCTTACGGTTTTTCATCACTGCAAATGACCGCCATGCGAGGAGTTGTTTCCGCCATATGTATGTCGGCATATTGCTTTTTCAGCGACAAAAAACTTTTCAAAGCCTCGCCCCTCGAAACGCTTCTTTTTCTGCTCAGCGGAATATCCATGTTCGGCACGGCAAGCTGTTATTACATATCGATGCAGGCTTCATCGGTATCAACCGCTGTTGTTTTGATGTATACAGCCCCCATTATTGTCATGGTCTATTCTGTTCTGTTTCTCGGAGAAAAACTCACAAAAATGAAGCTTTGTGCCGTCATCTTCATGCTTTTGGGCTGTGCCCTTGTTTCGGGAATAATCGGCGGCTTCAGGTTTGACGGATGGGGAATTGCCGCAGGCTTTATGTCAGGTATATCCTACAGTTCCTACAACATACTCACAAAAATCCAGATGCGAAAGGGCTTGCGCCCGCAATCGGCAACCCTTTATTGCTTCATCTTTATGGCAATACTTTCGGTGGCATTCTGTGATCCCGCAACCCTTATATCGCTTACAGCAAAAAATCCCGCACCGATAATTCCCCTCATGATCGGCATCGGCGTTCTGACAACAGTTCTTCCCTATCTTCTTTACACCTTCGCCATGCGTGAGCTTCCTGCGGGAACTACCGCATCTCTCGGCATCATCGAACCCATGTCGGCAACAATTTTCAGCATAACACTTCTTGGCGAAAAGCCTGATGTTTTCTCAATCGTCGGCATAGTTCTTATCATCGGAGCTGTCTTTATTCTTGGCAAGAGCGAGAAAAACTGAAAAACGAGGTAAAAAAACGAAAAAGTATTCCATCGGCGTTGACTTCGGCACCCTTTCAGCCCGTGCCGCTCTCATTGATCTTGAAAACGGAGCAGAAATTTGCGTTTCCGAATATGTTTATCCCCACGCAATTCTCAACGGAGGCGATATATCGGGGAATCGCTCTGCGGAGTCTCTTGCCATGCAGCTTCAGCATCCAAAGGATTACCTCGATGCCCTTGAATACACTGTGAAAAATGTTATAAAAGATTCGGAAATACAGCCCGAAAATGTCGTGGGTATCGGCTTTGACTTTACCGCCTGCACAATGCTTCCCATTTCGGCCGACGGAACACCCCTTTGTTTCCTTGAAAAATACAAAAATGAACCCCATGCCTATGCAAAGCTGTGGAAGCATCACGGTGCTCAGGCAGAGGCCGACGAAATAACCGCTCTCGCCAAAGAGAATGACGAAGAATGGCTCAACATCTACGGAGGGAAGGTGTCCTCCGAATGGTTTTTTCCAAAAATATACGAAACATTATATAAAGCACCCAAGGTTTATAATGACACCCACCGTTTCATCGAAGCTGCCGACTGGATTGTCCTTGTCCTCACTGGTTGCGAATCGCATAGCTCCTGCATGGCAGGCTATAAAGGCTTGTGGAACAAAGAGCATGGCTATCCCGACAATAGCTTCTGGGCAAAGCTTGACGAAAGAATGTCAGATATTGTCGGCACAAAGGTTTCGGAAAATGTGCTCCCGACAGGAACAAAAGCAGGCGTTTTGAACGCTTTCTGCGCAAGCCTTCTGGGACTTTGCGAAAACACAGCGGTCGCCGTTCCCATAATCGACGCCCACGCTGCGCTTCCGGCTGCAGGGATCACCGAAAGCGGCAAGCTGATGCTCATTCTCGGCACCTCCTCATGTCACATCATCCTCAGTGAAAAAGAAGTAAATGTGCCCGGCATCTGCGGAAGCGTGATGGACGGCGTCATTGCAGGTCTTTGTGCTCATGAGGCAGGACAGGTCTGTGTCGGAGACAGCTTTGACTGGTTTGTGAAAAACTGCGTTCCCGAAAGCTATTTACTCGAGGCACGCGAGAAAAACATCAGCATCTTCTCTCTCCTTAACAGCAAAGCCGAAAAGCTTTCGGTAGGGCAAAACGGTCTTGTTGCTCTTGATTGGTTCAACGGCAACCGCACTCCTTATTCTGACTCAGACCTTTCGGGAATGCTCGTGGGACTTACTCTTCACACAAAACCCGAGGACATTTACCGCGCCATTCTTGAATCTACCGCCTTTGGCACAAAAACCATCGTTGATATCTATGAAAAAAACGGCGTTGCCGTCAATGAAGTATATGCAGCAGGCGGAATTTCCCGAAAAAATGCTTTTCTCATGCAAATGTACGCCGATGTGCTCGGCAAAAGGATAAAAGTCACCTCCTCAAGGCAGGCGGCGGCAAAAGGAAGCGCTATTTTCGCCTCTGTGTCGGGAGGGTATTTTGAGAACGCCTCGGAAGCTGCAAAAATTCTTGCCGACGACATCGAAAAAATTTATGAACCCAATCTTTCCAACACCGAAAAATACAACAAGCTTTACGGAATATATGTGTCACTTTCGGAACATTTTGCAAAATCCTGCAATATCATGAAAGCTCTCGGATCGGAGGAATATTAAATGTACAAAACCGAAACTCATTTGCACGTTTCCGAAGTAAGTCCGTGTGCACAGTTGAGAGCAAAAAAGATGATTGAGCTCTATCATGAAGCAGGCTACAAGACCGTTTTTGTCAGCGATCATCTTAAGCAGGGCTACACAGATTCCCTCGGAGATATTCCGTGGGAGGACAAGATGACAATATTCTTGTCGGGATATTACAAGGCAAAATATGAGGGTGAAAAGCTTGGAATGACCGTTCTTCCGGCTGCAGAAATCGCCTTCGAGGAAGCTCCGTCAAACCATTATCTCGTCTACGGCATCACAAAGGAATTCCTTTGTTCATGCCCCGAAATAGGAATGATGGGCATCGAGAGGTTTTCAAAGCTTGCACACGAAAACGGGCTTTTCATCGTCCAGGCGCATCCGTTCCGCGACAGTCAAAGCTTCCCGACGCCCGAGGTAGTTGATGCGTTTGAAATATACAATTCCAACCCAAGGCATGAGGATCACAGCGAAGAATCGGAGAGGCTGGCAAAAGAAAGGAATCTGCCCGTAACCTCAGATTCCGATGCCCACCGCGCCGAGGATGTCGCTGCAAGCGGTGTCATCACAGAAAAAGAGATAAAGACTGTAGATGATTATATCGAAGCTGTGAAAAACGGAACAGTGAAGCTCATCAGAGGTGAAGACAAATGATCTGTCTTTTCTCCTACTGACAGAGCTTTTATAAAATCAGGACAAGGAAGCGTAGAAAAATGAAAAAACAACTGTTTTTTGACGATTCGGGACTTTTCGGCAGAGACAATGTGGAAAGAGAAATCGGCAAACCTAAAATGTGCGGTAAATACAGTGACGGAGTTTGCAGTACCGATTTTTGCACAGGCTATGTTTTCAAAACCGATGATGGTTACAAAATGCTCTATTTCGGCCACAGTAAGGATTTCAAAGGCAAAAAGCTGTTTTGTGCCAAAAGCCGTGACGGCATAAACTATTCCCCCGAAAAGCTTGATCTTCCGGGCAGGAAATATTCTCATGAGATCATGGATCTGCCGGACGGTTCGGAAATCGGAACGATATATGAAGACAAGACCGCTGACGAAAATGCACGATACAAGCTCCTGATGGCGCGCTTGGGCTATTCAGAGCTCACTGTCCACGATGAAGTTTACACCTCACCCGACCTTACAAACTGGACCTTAAAGGAAGGAGCCCTTTGGGGCAACGGCACAGAACCTTTGGTGTCGGTCTTTTATAACAAGCATAAAAAATGCCATACAGTGATCGAGCGTCCTTTCTGGGGTGTGCGGCTTGTAGGATATAAGGAGACACACGATTTCGAAAGCTTCAGCGATTACCGCTTCTGTCTGCGTGCCGACTCTCTTGACGAGCCGCTTTCCGAGATCTATGGAATGTATGCCTTCGAATACGAAGGAATGTATATCGGCATTCCTCACATTTACAGAGGTCTTGAAAGCGAGCTCAACGCGAAATACAAAAACGGCATCATTGATACACAGCTCGCCTATTCCTACGACGGCCGTTACTGGCAAAGAAGTCTGAGAAAACCATTCATCTGCGGTGTCGCCCCCGATGATGGACAAGGCATTGTCCGTCCCCTTGTTTGGGTATCAAATGTCACAAAAACAGAAAGCGATATTCTCTTCTGCTGCTCCTCCTCCCGCCTTGAGCATGGCCCTGCTTTCGACACTCCCGGCACAGGCGAAATGCTAATCTACAGGCTTCGCAAAGACGGATTTGTCTGTCTTGCCGCAAAAGACTCCGAAAAACCGTCTGTCGTTTCCACCCGCGAAAAAGTGTGGCACGGCGGCAACCTTTTGGTTAATCTCAAAGCAGAGCACGCAACAATTGCGGTATATGACGCCTGCGAGAGCGAGGATGTGGAGGGCATGAATGTTCTCGGTATGACAAAGCCCATCGACGGCTTCACGCACGACGATTGTCTGCCCTTTTCGGGAGACTGCACCTGCTGGTCACCCGAATACAAAAACAGAAAGATGATATCCGATCTTGCAGGAAAAGTCCTTGTTTTCGAGATACGCTTTTCAAACGGCAAGCTTTTCTCGTTGTCGGGAGATTACACCGATGTTTTCAACACCGAGGGAGCAAGATACAGAAAATTCGGAATTTTGCCGAATACCTAAAAAGAAGAAACCATAATGTTGTTTTTTTATCTAAGACACGGAGACCCCATATATGACCCCGACTCTTTGACAGAGCTGGGACACAAGCAAGCCGAAGCCCTTGCAAAAAGGCTTGCGCTTTTCGGCATTGACGAAATCTATGCCTCCACATCAAACCGTGCAATACAGACAGCCCGTCCCACCTGTGACCTTGTGAAAAAAGAGCCTGTACTTCTCGATTTTTGCAACGAGGGTCATGCCTGGCGCGATTTCACCGTGAAAGGCGAAAAGGGCACCACCTGGCTTTTCCAGGACAAAAAGACAAGGGCTCTTTTTGCCGACCCGTCGATGGTAAGCCTTTATGACAAATGGTATGAACACCCTGCCTTTGCCGAATATGATTACAAGCGCGGTATTGACAGAATAAGCGATGAATCGGACAAGTTTTTCAGAAGCCTTGGATATGAACACATCCGCGGCACAGGCTCCTACCGTGTTGTTTTTGAAAACGACAAGCGCGTCGCTCTCTTTGCCCATCAGGGATTCGGCATCGCCTTCTTAAGTTTGCTTCTTGATATTCCCTATCCGATCTTCAGCCGCCATTTTGACACCACCCACAGCGGTATGACAGTTATTGATTTCAAAAACGAGGACGGAATCTGCCATCCCACGGTACTTACCCTTTCCAACGATTCGCACATATACCGCGAAGGATTGCCTCTGAACTACAACAACAGCAAGCGTTTTTGAAAATATTTTGCAAAATCATTGACTTTTTCTTTTTAATATGCTATAATCCGTAGTAATTAAATATTACAACAAACCATCGAGACAGAAAAAAGGCAGAAAAGGTTTTTCAAGCGAGCGGATTATGGTGTGAGTTCCGCAAAACCCCTGAGTAATATGGACTGTTAAGGGCGGCGTTAAATGCGCTGACGCGGGACTTGCGTTAGTAGTCGGAGATATGTTGGTATCTCGCAAAGAAGTGCTTTTGCACTTAAAACAAGGTGGCACAGCGGATTATTTCGCCCTTGATTTGTTTTTTGCAGATCAAGGGTTTTTTGTTGTAAAATTTAGTGAAATTTTAAGAACAAAAAGGAGAAATGAAACATGAACAAGTACAAGGATTTTGACAATTATCTCAAGGAATATCCGTCAGCCGACGGTTATTTCGGTCAGCACGGAGGCGCATATCTCCCCCCCGAGCTCGTTCCCGCTTTCAAGGAGGCAGACGATGCATATGAAGCCATCTGCCATTCGGCACAGTTTATCAATGAGCTTCGCCGCATCAGAAAAGAGTTCCAGGGCAGACCAACCCCCGTTTATCACTGTGAGCGACTTTCAAAGCTTTTCGGCAACTGCCAGATCTATCTCAAGCGTGAGGATCTCAACCACACCGGTGCCCACAAGCTGAATCACTGCATGGGCGAGGGCCTTCTTGCAAAATACATGGGCAAGAAAAAGCTTATCGCCGAAACAGGCGCAGGTCAGCACGGCGTTGCCATTGCGACCGCTGCAGCATATTTCGGCATGGAATGTGATGTTTACATGGGAGAAGTCGATATCGAAAAACAGCATCCCAATGTTATCCGCATGAAGATGCTCGGCGCAAATGTCGTTCCCGTAACCCATGGACTCAAAACTCTCAAGGAAGCGGTAGACGCTGCTTTTGAAGCATACCTCAACGAATATGACAACGCCATCTATTGCATTGGCTCGGCACTCGGCCCACATCCCTTCCCCAAGATGGTAAGAGATTTCCAGTCAGTCATCGGATATGAGGCAAGAGATCAGTTTATCGACATGACAGGTATCATGCCTGATGCCGTCTGTGCCTGTGTCGGCGGCGGTTCAAACTCTCTTGGTATGTTCGTTCCTTTCCTTGCCGATCCTGTTGAGATCTACGGCATCGAGCCTTTGGGCCGCGGACACAATATCGGCGACCATGCGGCAACCATGCAATACGGCACAAAGGGCAGACTTCACGGTTTTGACAGCTATCTTTTGCAGGATGAAAACGGCGAGCCTCTCCCCGTTTATTCGATCGCCAGCGGTCTTGACTATCCCGGCGTCGGTCCCGAACACGCCCATCTGCGCGACTGCGGCAGAGTGCATTATGAGACAGTTTCCGACGAGGAAGCTATGGAAGCCTTCTTCCTGCTCTCCCGCTATGAGGGTATCATTCCTGCGGTTGAGAGCGCGCACGCCGTCGCATACGCCATCCGTTATGCCAAGGAGCACAAGTCAGGTTCAATACTTGGCTGTCTTTCGGGCAGAGGCGATAAGGATATCGATTTCGTTTACGAAAAGTACGGTTGCGGCGAGCAGTTTGTCAATAAGTACGAAAAATAAAAGTCTGAAAGAACACCCCCACGGGTGTTCTTTTTGGCTGATTATACTTGATTTGTATGGAAAACCATGCTAAATGTATGTTAGCAAAAAATCAACGGAGGATGAATAATGAAAAGATTTTTCGGCACATTTTTTATTATCTCATTGTTTTTCACATTAACAGTATGCCTTTCGGTTGGCGTGTCCGCAGACGACCTTACAGATGACGGCCTGTGGTCTTATGCTCTAAACGGCGAAAATGCAGAGCTTACCGCGTATCACGGAAGCGCCGCAGACATTTATGTTCCATCAAAGATATCTGTCAACCAAACAGAATATGCCGTGACAAAGCTCGGTGACGGAGCTTTCAAGAATAACGATACTGTCAACAGCGTAACGCTTGGTGAGGGTATCAAAGAGATTGGCGCAGAGGCTTTTTATGATTGCGACAGTCTTGTGTGCATCGTGATAAGCGAAAATGTTTTGTCGATCGGCAATAAGGCTTTTTACAGCTGCGACTTTTTCAATTCAGTAATTCTTTATAACGGCATCAATTCCATAGACGCTGACGCATTTGCCGAATGTCCGAAGCTTGTTTTCTACTGCAACGAAGGCACTGTAGGATATAACTACGCGGTGGAAAATGATATAAGCTATGTGGTTTTGGGTCAGTCCGCCACGCCGGAAACTGTTATAATAGATAATGTACAATATCTGATATCAGAAGGCGCTGTAACAGTAATGTTTTGTACCAACAAAAATCTCTCCGGAGAAGTAACCATTCCTTCGGAGGTAAAGGTTATCCTGTTACTAATGTCAATTCGAACGCATTCCATTCCTGTCAATATTTAACATCAATAAAACTTCCGGATAGCATTTCAAATATAGGTAGTGCATCTTTTTATAATTGCAGCAACCTTGTAGAAATAAATATGCCAAAAAATCTTAAAACGGTAGGCGTGGATGCATTTAATGGATGCAAATCGCTCGTTGAGATTTATTTCTATGACGGCGTTGAAACTATGGGTAATGATACATTCAGATATTGCTATAAATTACAAAAAGTCAGACTCCCACAAAATTTGACTGAAATCCCACGATATGCATTCGAGTACAACACAACGCTTACTGATATAGTCCTTCCATCCGGAATAACAAAAATAGGATCAGATGCATTTAAGGGCTGTTCTTCGCTAAAAAGCATGAACTTCGGCGAAAGCTTGCAAGAGATCGGATCATACGCTTTTTACGATTGCTCATTTACTGAAATATCATTGCCTTCAGGCGTTAACACCATCGGCACATATGCTTTCTCCGGCAGTAGCTTAGAAAAAGTTGTTATTGCCGGCAAAGCAAATATTATGAGTTATGCATTTGCATCATGTCCCAACCTTGCGGAAGTAATCATGACTGACACGGTTTCAATTGCCGAGCATGCTTTTTCCGGTTGTGGTAGTTTGGATTATGTTATTATTCCTGTCAGCGTAAAAACTCTTAGCAATAATGCTTTCGAAAAAACTGTAATCATAGTTCACGAAAATTCACAAGCTCATGTTTTGGCTGAAAATAATAATTTGCCTTACGCGCTTTACTCTGAAGATGGAGAATACACATCAATGACCATAGATGGTGCAAAATATTTTGTTGCATCTGATAAAGCTTTCTTAATGAGTTTCCCGACATCTTCGGTAGGAAGTTTTGAAATTCCCGCCACAGTAAACGAAAAACCTGTAACCCATATAATGGCGACCGCATTTCAAAATTGCAGAGCAATCACATCATTAAAATTGCCTGACTGCATAGAATACATAGGCTTTAGGGCATTCAGTGCTTGTATAAAGCTTTGTGATATCAATATTCCCCAAAACCTAAAAACAGTAAGCGATTATTCCCTTGAATCATGTTTGAGTCTCGCGCAGATTTCATTTCCTTCCACAGTCAGTTTCTTTGGTAATCGTGTTTTTCCCGGTTGCTCTGCGCTCGAAAGTGTTATTCTTCCGGACTGTGTGAATAGTATTTCAAGTTATATGTTCAACGGATTAAGTTCTCTCAAATATGTAAAAATTCCCGAAGGTGTAACTGAAATACAGTCCAACGCATTTGCAAATTGTACTGCTCTTGAAACTCTGGAACTCCCCGAAAATATAACACATATATACGATAATGCTTTTAAGGGTTCCGGCTTAGTCAAAGTTGTATTGCCTTCAAAATTAGTGTATGTCGGCTCCTCCTCCTTTGCAGATTGCAAAAGCCTTTCCAATATAGAGCTTAACGAAGGCTTGAAAACAATAGCATACGACGCTTTTTCCAATTGCACAACACTCAATACCATAATCATACCGGAGAGTGTTACAAGTATATCCGCATCAGCTTTTACTGCCACAATCCTTCTTGTGTACGAAAATTCTTATGCGCAGACATTTGCAGAAGAGAACGGATTACCTTACGCACTTTACTCCGACAGTGTTTCGTATACATTCGAAGTGATTGATGGAATAAAATATTATATTTCAAACGGCAGTGCAACAGTGATTGATTGCGATGCTTCCATAAGCGCAAGTTTGGTGCTTCCATCTGATGTAAACGGAAATCCTGTTACAAGCATAAACACCAACGCATTCTACGGTCGTACGCAATTAACATCGGTAACACTCCCTGAAGGCATCTTATATATCGGCAAAAATGCTTTTTACGGTTGCACACAGCTTAATAAAATCATAATACCTACAACAACAAAAAGCATTGGCGATTACGCGTTCTCAAAATGTTCAGCTTTGAAAGAAATAACTTTGTCTGAGGGCATAACGGAAATTGGATATTACGCCTTCAGCGAATGCACAAGCCTTGCACAATTTGCGTTTCCTTCAACAGTAACAAGCATAGATGGCGGAGTATTTAATAAATGTTCTTCGCTAAAAAAAGTTATCCTTCCTAACAATATAGCTCAAATTCCAAACAGTATGTTCAGAAACTGCTCTGCTCTTGAGGAAGTAAATATTCCGGAAAGTGTAACGTCATTTGGTGATTATTCCTTTGAATATTGCACTTCACTTGAGGAAATATATATTCCGGATAGGGTAACAAGAATCGGCACATATACTTTCCGCGGTTGCAGCAGTTTGAAAGAAATTGTTTTGCCGGAATCTTTGGGAGGCATATCTGCCAGCGCTTTCCGCGAATGTACAAGCTTAAAAAGTGTATCAATTCCGGGTATAGATTATATAAACGAAAATGCTTTCAGAAACTGTTCCGCTCTATCAAATGTTGTTCTTCATGGGGGAACAACCGATATTGCAGCTACTGCGTTTGCAAACTGTCCGTTGCTAAAAACCGTTCTGATACCGGAAAGCGTCAACAAAATTGCCTTGAACGCTTTCCCCAATACAATCATTCTTGTGTATAAAGATTCCGCAGCGCACAAGCTTGCCGTATCAAATGGAATACCCTACTTTGTCATGCCTATTACCAACAACCCCGAGATCGCATACGGAGCGGAAATTTCGGGAACAGTCACCCACACCGACGGAAGCGTTGCTCCCGGAGTCACCATGGAAATACTTTATGAAGACGGAACCGTCAAGGAAAGCGTTGTGACCGACGAAAACGGAGCATACAGCTTCACCTATGCCGAGGTCGGAAAATACACCCTCCGTGCAACAGATGCCGAAAAGCGCACAGCAAGCGATACTGTCTCTGTCAAGCGAATGAATGTATTTGATGTGTTCCTTCAGGGTGAAACAGACCTTGTTCTTAAAAATTCCTGGAATATAAGCGGCACTGTCAGCACTGATGAAACAGCGACAATAACTCTTGGCGATACAAACGGCAACACTATCACCGAAACCGAAAGCACCGACGGCACCTTCTGCTTTGAAAACATTCCGAACGGCAGCTATATCATAAAGGCAGAAACCGAAAGCGCAAGCACCACCGTAGAAGTGACTGTGTTCAATGCAAGTGTTTCGGATATCGTGATAGATTTTCCTGAAGCAGAACTGTATGCAACAGTCAAGGGCTATGTTGAAGTTGAAGACAGAGAATTCAAGCACCACAGAAGACATTGGGTCGAGGTGACCATCTACAACTCCGACGGAGTTGCAGTTGACAGCACAAGAACCGACAAAGACGGCGAGTATATCTTCAAAAACCTCCCTGCCGACGATTATTCAATAGTTGCGCATACAGAAGAACTCCGTCCCGACAGAAAAAAACACCATGACCGTCCCCACAAATTGATGGGATATGCCTATGTTACCATAACAGAGGCTGTGGTTTACGAAGTAGAAACCATCATTCTTTACGAAGAAAACGACAAAAAGGCAACGATCAATGGAAAGGTTACGGCAAACGGCGAAACACAGGACTGCGAAGTTACGCTTTCGGATGTATTCCGCAATGAGATCGCGCACTATACGACAAAGAAAAACGGAAAGTACAGTTTTGCTAACATAAGCGACGGTCTTTACTTTGTGACAGCGATTACAAAATCTGACGGCATGGGATTCACCGTAGTGGTTGTAAGAGACGGAGAAGTATACGGACAGACTGATATCAAAGTGCTCAAAGGTCAGCATATCCACGACAGAGAACAAAGATGGCGCGATGAGATACCCGAATGTGCAAGCCGCGAGGATGCAATACTCCATCGTGACAGAATCGCCGAAGAAAAGAGATATTTTGACGGACTTTCGGAAAAGGAAAAGAAGCAATTCTCCAAAGAATACCGCGACCAACTCAACAAGTATTCCGAATGGATAGCCGATTACGAATACAGCTGTAACAACGAAAATGTAAAAGTAGAAAACGGCGGTATGATCATGTCCGGCGATGAGCTTGAATCGGATGAAAAGATCGAAATAGTACTTAATATCACAGAATCCGAGGGTCATACCATTGGCGAAAACGGCATTAAGACCGAGGAGGATTTTGTTCAGCAGTCTATTGAAAATACCGCGGGCAAACACGAGATCGCAAAATACTATGACATAACCCTTTCCAAAAAGAAAGGCGGCAAGGAGCATTCCATCAAGAGTGTATGCCGCGATACCGACACAACAGGTAAGATAAGGATAACAATGGATATTCCCGAGGAATACCGCGGACACAAGCATTATTCGTTTGTTCATGTTCACAACGGAGAAGCACTTACTCTTACAGACCTTGACGACAATCCAAACACAGTGACCTTTGAGATAGACCGCTTCTCAACCTTTACCCTTGTGTATACTGACGAAGAATTTGTTGTTGAAGACGGAGGAAATGAAAGACTCTCGTTTGTGGGAGGTCAGATCAGGACTGACGATCCTCAGGGATTGAGATTTGTTTTCTCGATAGACAAGGAATTTTATGATACACTTGAGCATCCCACTTCTTCCTCCGACACCGGTCTCGGCTTCGGAAGTGTTGTAATGCCGAAGAAATATCTGGGAAAAGAAAAGCTTGTAAAAGACCTTGAAACAGTAACGGACGGCAAAAAGAAAAAGGCAAAGACAGCACCTGCCGTGAATCTTTTTGAGGTAACAGCCGACAGTGTTCTGTTTACGGTATGTATTCTTGATATACCCAAATCGGGATATACAGAGGAATATGTCGCAGTTCCTTATGCAACATATACAGAAAACGGAGAAGAGATCACGGTATATGGCAACATGACCGCAAATGTAACAGTGTATGCCATAGCAGAGCTTGCTTATGCCGATGAAAAAACATCTGAAGAAGCAAAACAGTATATCTACGACAATATCCTTTCGGTGGTTGACCCCGAAAAGTATCCTGTTACTGAATAACAAACCCTAAAAAACAAAATGGCGGACAATCCGCCATTTTTGTTTTTTTACAATATAATACAAATAAGTCCGTTCGATCCGTCGTTGATGATCTTTTGCAAAGTATCCGCAAGCTTTGTACGCGCTTCATAAGGCATATGGGCAAGCTTTGCGTTGAGACCTTCATTGATAAGCTCATGAAGCGTTTTGCCGAACATATTGGATTCCCATATCTTTTTCGGATCCTCCTCAAATTCTTTGAGCAGGAATTTGACCATTTCATCCGACTGTTTTTCGCTGCCCACAATGGGACTCACCTCAGTCTTGATATCAGCACGGATCATATGTATCGATGGTGCCGATGCGCGAAGGCGAACGCCGTATCCTCCGGGCTGCTTTACAATCTCGGGCTCCTCAAGCTTAAGCTCCTCTATTGACGGAGTCACAATGCCGTAGCCCGTTTCCTCCACCTGACGAAGCGCGCTCGACAGTTTATCATAGTCCTTTTTAACTCCCGAAAGCTCCGAAAGGATCGACACAAGCGATTCCTTTCCGTCGATCTCAAAGCCCGTTTCCTCGCCGAGAATGGTATAAAACTGCTCTTCGGGCACCTCCATTGCAAGATCAAATCGGCCTGTGGCAAGATCGATCTTTTTTATGTCTGCAAAAAATCCGTAATCGTTTTCGATCTCCTGCGAAAAGGCATCCTTCGCCTCACCAACGGTGGAGATCTTTTCAGCCCTTGAAAGAACGCTGTCATAAATACATTTTTTAAGATCATGGGTATCATCAAGGGTGTCGACCCACGCAGGCATCGATACACCTATTTCGCGGATGGGAAATTCAAGAAGCACAAGCGCGAGAATGTTTCTGATATCCTCGGCATCAAGCTCAAGACAGTTTACCAGAGCTACATGAACTTTATATTCCTCCTCCAGCGACAGAGCAAGCTTTATTGCCTCCTCAGATCCCGGATCGGCTGAATTGAGAATGATAACAAAAGGCTTGTTTATCGCTTTAAGCTCATTAACCACACGCCTTTCGGTCTCCACATAGCTCTCACGGGAAAGCTCGCCGATGGTTCCGTCGGTGGTAACAAGACAGCCGATAGTCGAGTGTTCATTTATAACCTTTTGTGTTCCGATCTCGGCGGCACGCTCAAAGGGCATTTCCTCGGATGACCAGGGAGTCATCACCATCCTCGGTTTTCCGTCCTCAACATGACCGATAGCGCCGGGGACGATATATCCTACGCAATCGATCATCTTCACATTCATCGAAGCCGCTCCGTCCACCGAAATATTCACAGCCTCATCAGGCACAAATTTCGGCTCGGTGGTCATAACAGTCTTTCCCTGGGCACTCTGGGGCATTTCATCCTTTGCACGCTCACGGGCGGGCGCATTTTCCATGTTGGGAAGCACAACCGTCTCCATAAAACGCTTGATAAAAGTGGATTTTCCCGTTCTTACAGGTCCCACAACTCCGATATAAACATCGCCGCCGCACCTTTCGGCTATATCATTGTAAATGCCGTATTCAGCCATATCATTTTCTCCTTTATGAATTTTGCCGATATTCTTTGTACAATTCTATGGAAAAAAAAGAGAATATATGATATTTTCAAAAAAGATTTTAATAAAGCTATTGACAAACGAACAGGTGTTTGGCATAATATAGATACGGATGCTAAAAACAGAAAATCGGGAAAAGGTGTACCTGGCAGCCGGAACTGAAAAGAATTCAAGAAAGGAAAAAATGTACGAGAACTACAACAAAACGAGAAAAAAGGTAAACGAGTATGAAAAGCTCAGCTCACAAACAAGAGGAGGCTACACGGCTTACGATAAAGGTAAGGCGGGTTTGCCGACAACGGAAAATCAAACAAAAGCACCCACGCCACCGCTTCGGAAGAGCAATAACTATCCCAATGATTCGCTCTTAGGATTTGGTGCGCTTGCCAAAAGCAAGCTTAATTCCGCCTTGCAGAATCTGTATCCCGACAACAGATACAAAGGCTTGTTTGACGGCATAGACGATGCGGCAGTCGAAAAGAATCTGTCGCTGGCAGATGATGTTATCACAAAAAACTCTGCCAATCCATATAACAAATCTTTGTTCCCCAAGCTTCCAAACCTCAGAGGAGGTCTTGCAACCTATTATGCCGCAGCCGAATCGGGCAATCACAAAGCGGCAAAAATGGCAAAGAAGCTTGCATACACAGAAGAAACCGAGGGACTTTTATCGAGCGGAGCCGGTGAGAAAACGAAAGCTCAGACAAGCAATAAAAGATATGTCAAAGCAGATCTTGGATTGAACTTACGAAGCGAACCCGGAACGAGTAAACAAATAATCGGAAAGTTAAGTAAGGGCACTGAGGTTGAGTTCACCGGAAATAAAACAGGCAAGATAGGCAATCATGAATGGGCAGAAATTAAATATGGCGACAAAACAGGCTGGGTTGCGGCGGATTATCTTAATACGGAAATGCCGTATGATATGTATGTTCCCGGCAGAACAAATAATCCCGAAAGCGAAATGCCGCAGCAGGAAGAATCT
>JAZSFD010000148.1:0-2124 GCA_045532035.1 Eubacteriales bacterium
ATCTTATGTACTATTGCTAGTACCTTTTAATCTGCTCAAGAACCAAATCTATCAATTAGTTTATTGACGGTTTCTGTTTCTTACTTAAGTAAGAATTGTACTACTTGCTTGTTCATATCTAAATCTTTCAAAGAACTCTTCTTTAAACACTTTCTTTGCGAAAGCGGATGCAAAGGTAAGGCTTATTTTTGAACCACCAAAACTTTTTGAAGTTTTTTTTCAAAAAAAAAGTTTTTTTTGAAGTGGAAGTCCGTTTTTCCGTCCCTTTGTTCAGTATTTCAACTCATCTGCGTTTCTCTCTCGAAAGCGGGTGCAAAATTACTGCTTTACGACATATCCTCCAAACATCCGCAACACTTTTTTGCAAATATTTTGCAGTTGTTCACGTAAACCGCTGATTCTCAAACGATGTTGTAAAGCATAAAAACAAGGGCAGCTTTGCACTAAAGCCGCCTTATACCTTATTAATATATAATATCAACGGAATTTCATCCGAACAATCACCGGATTATGGTCCTCGGTTACGTTTTTCAATTTAGCATACACTGCCTCATAAGCCCCCGAACGCCCTTCGACGGCCTCTTTCAACTGATCGGCATCCATATAGCTCAACAAATATTCGTCATCACTATTGCAACCGCCTCCATACATTATAAATGTTCCTTTTACAAAAGCGACATCATCTTCCATATCAGCCCACGGAAAAGAACGGACCACATCCGAAGCCTTGTCATAGACATAAGCTGTGATATCCCCTTTTTCAATCGTCACCCAGAACAATTGGGAGCTCGAGCTACACAAACCATCAAAAATCATTCCAATCATTTCACGCTGATTGCGATTGTTCTTTCTCGTTTCCGCATATTCTACCGCCGAAAGCGCATTCGGATGATCGGTAATGTCCAATGTACGGAAAGAATGACTTTTCACATCAAACGCATAAAGACTCTTGGAATTAGTCACCTGATACACATAGCAGCCTTCCTTCCATTCGGGCCAAGCCGTCCAACGGACAAGACGGACGCTCTCCTCATCTTTCAAAGCTGTTTGAAGCACCTTGCCCTCCTTGTCAAGAAAAGCCAAAATATTTCCATCTATCGCCTCGTCCATGAAAGCCAGGAAGCCACCTTCCACCAACCGGATAGTACGAGGACTCGCCTCCAATGGCATCGTCTTCAGATACTTGCCATTCAAGTCGAAAAGGTGCATTTTCTTGTAATCCAACAGATAAATGTTTCGGTCGTCCGCCTCAAAATCGCACAATTGGCTATACTCACCAGGCCCCTGACCTTCATTCGAAACCTTGAACAAGAAATGTCCGTCAGCATCGAACACGTGAAGATTCTTCATATCGGACATCACAAAATAACGGCCTCCACGCTTCTTGACGGAGGTTACCCGACCTATCAGACAATCATCGTCCGTTTCCAAAGGAACCACATCGAACGATTCGAGTATCGAGGACAGCTTCCCGTCTTCATATTCTTTCACTTCACTTACTTTAGACAAATACTCTGCCCCGTCTTTCACTTGACCACATGCCGATAAAACCAGCATCATTACCACATAGTAAACCCACGCGTGTTTTTTCATGTTCCTAATCATTTTTTTATTATTAATCTGATTCCTTATCACAATGCAAAAATAATAAAAAAAAAGATTTGCAACGTTCAAAGCAAAAAAACAACGCAGATTCTTCGCCAATTTACACCGAAGTCCCTACACTCCTGCCACCGCCTTTCAAGTCTCTATGAATAAGCGAGTTAAGGGTGGCAGGACTCCTGTCACCCTTCATCCTCTCCTTACACCCGATACGTTACAAAGCTTATTGCGGAAGCTTTATAACGCATCGCCGACAAGATTAGTAAGCTTCCGGCGGAAGCTTTAGAAGGTGCAAGGCATCTGCATACAGCCACCAAAAGGTGAAGACGAATACAGGAAAAGGCGAAGACGTTTCTGACCATACGCGAAGGCGAAAATAAAATTCGCGAAGGCGTATTAAAAAAAGGCGACACCCAAATTATTTATTTCACCAACTCTTGAAGAAGAAATTGAAATTGTTGAAGAAAGATTTCCTGTTTTTTCTTCAAACACGGCGTGACAGAAAGGTGTAAGGAGAAAAAG
>JAZSFD010000070.1:0-15388 GCA_045532035.1 Eubacteriales bacterium
TTTTCGGTTCGGAAACACTTTCTACCGACAACTATATGAAGGTCTATGACAAGGCACTCAGAATGAGAAGAGTTATCATTGAAGCTTTCGGCGAAATTTTTGTGGGCTTCGATGCGGTAATGATTCCTGCTTGTTCAAGTATGTCTTATTCGTGCGAGGCGGTAAAGAACAACAAGTATATCTCATATGAAGAAAACGCTTACACCGCACCTGCGTCGATTTCAGGACTTCCTGCAGTTGTTGCAGGCGGTGTTCAGTTCATCGGAAAAGCTTTTTCGGATAAGAGCCTGCTTGGAATTGCAAAGCTTCTTGAAAAGGAGGGCAAATGATTATGAGATACGAAACAGTCATCGGTCTTGAAGTTCATGTTGAGCTTGCCACAAAATCAAAAATTTTCTGCTCATGCTCTGCCCATTCCTACGGTTCAGAGCCCAATGAGCATGTTTGTCCTGCTTGTTGTGGTATGCCCGGCATGCTTCCTGTTGTCAACAAACGCGTTGTTGACTTTGGCATGAAAGCAGGACTCATGCTCAACTGTCACATAAACACAACTACAACTTTTGATAAAAAAAGCTATTATTACCCCGATCTTCCCGCGGCTTATCAAACTACCCAGTGGTTTGCTCCCGTTGCTGTCAATGGTCTTGTGGAGATCGAAACTTCTGCAGGAAAAAAGAATGTGCGCATCAAACAGATCCACATGGAGGAAGATGCAGGCAAGCTCGTACACGATATCCGTGAGGACACAACACATGTTGACTTCAACCGCACAAGCGTTCCGCTTATCGAGATTGTAAGTCAGCCCGATCTTTCGAGCGCTGACGAAGTGGAAGCGTATCTTGAAAGGCTTAAGTCGCTTCTGCGCTTTGCAAAGGTTGCCGAATGTGAAATGGCACACGGAACCATGCGTTGTGATGTAAACCTTTCTGTCCGTCCTGAAGGCTCTGATAAGCTTGGTGTGCGTACAGAAATGAAGAATATGAACTCAATCGAAGCTATCAAGCGCGCCATCGAATACGAAACAGCACGTCACATCGACGCCATTGAAAATGGCACTGAAGTTCTTGTTCAGGAGACTCGTCGCTGGGATGATATCAAGGGCAAGAGCTATGCTATGAGAACAAAGGAAACGGCTGGCGATTACCGCTATTTCCCTGATCCCAATGTTATGCCTGTTGTCATTGATGATGAATGGTTTGATTCAATAAAAGCATCCCTTCCCGAATTCCCCGAGATCAAAAGAGGTCGTTATGCCGGCGAATACGGACTCAGCGATTATGACGCCGAGCGTCTTACCCAAAGTATAGCTCTCTGCGAATGCTTCGAGGGTGCATATGCTGTCTGCGGCAACGCCAAGGATGCGGCAAACTGGATGATCTCGGATATCATGAGAATTCTTAACAACAAGCAGATGACCTACGATATGCTTGCGCTTGACGGAGCAGCTTTAGGAAAACTCATTCTTCTTGTCACCGACGGCGAGGTCAGCCGCGCCAACGGAAAGAAGATACTTGAGGCAATGTTTGACGATTCGTCGATCGATCCCGAAAGCTATGCCAAGGAGAACGATTTCATCATCTCGAACGATACAGGTCTTGTCGACAAGGTCGTAAAGGAAGTTATTGCTGCCGATCCCAAGTCTGTCGCTGACTTTAAGGGCGGCAAGGAAAAGGCTCTCATGGCGCTCTTCGGAAAGTGCATGAAGGAACTCAAAGGCAACTGCGATCCTCAGACTTTGAGAACTATCCTCATTGATGCTGTAAATAAAGCGTAAATTACAAAAACTCTGCCGCAAGGCAGAGTTTTTTCGGATATAGTTGATATGTTACTTTTGCTCGATTTGAACTTTGCTTTGAACAAAACGATGATTTTTTTAATATCCCTTGATATTTTTATTAAAATATGTTAAAATATATTATATTGAAAATTGGAGGAATAAAAATGAAAAAGATCATTTGCAAGGTAGAGTATGATACCGAAAAGTCTGAAGTCGTTCAGAAATACACTAACGGCAACATAGGTGATCTCGCAGGATATGAAGAAACACTCTATGTCACCGAAAACGGCAAGTATTTTCTCTACACAAACGGCGGTGCAGAATCTGTTTACCCCGAAGAAGGCATAGCAAGAATGTCTGCAGCAAAAGCCGAAGAATGGCGCAAGAACCACTGAGTCTTTCAGATAAAAAAGAGCACCGAAAGGGGCTCTTTTCTGTTTTATAGCTTTACAGCATTTCCTGTTATGATATCGCCGACACCATTATAAATATATGACGGACGATAGGGGAACTTGTGCAGTATCTCAGGAGATGTGACACCCGAAAGCACAAGAACTGTTTCGATGCCCGATTCAACGCCGGCAATAATATCGGTATCCATACGGTCACCGACAATTACGGCATCTTCCGGAGCCACACCTAAAATCTTTATACCCGACTTCATCATCAAAGGATTAGGTTTGCCAAGATAATAAGCAACCTTTCCCGTGGTAAGTTCGATAGGGGAGACGAGTGCTTGGCAGGCGGGTACAATACCATTTTCGGAAGGTCCTGTCATGTCCGGATTTGTACCAATAAGCTTTGCACCGTTAAAAACAAACCTGACTGCACGAACGATGTTTTCGTAATTGTAATTCTTTGTCTCACCGACAACAACATAATCGGGGTTAACATCGTTCATGATTATGCCTTGCTCATAAAGCGCATTCATAAGTCCCGGCTCACCGATGACATAAGCTGTGCAATTGGGATGCTGAGTCTTCAGAAAATGCGCTGTTGCAAGGGCGCTTGTATAGAAATGCTCTTCTCCTACATCAAGTCCCATTCGAAGCAACTTCTGTCTCAGCTCAAGGGGGGAGCGCTCGGAGCTGTTTGTGAGAAACAGAAAGCTCTTGTTTTCCTTTTGAAGCCATTCTACAAACTCGCGTACTCCGGGAAGAATCTGATTTCCGTGATATATAACGCCATCCATATCACAGATAAAGCCTTTTTTTGAATTAATATCAAGTGTTTTGTTCATTGTCTGTTTGTCTCCTCAATGAGATAAGTTGCTTCTATATCTGCAATATGAAGCATAACCGCAAGGGGATAGCGTTCAAAAGTGTTGCCGGCACAAAAACTTCCGCCGCGTACAGCATCGTCAAAACCGCCCATATGCCATCTGATCGCGATAGCCTCATCGATTTTGAGTTTCATAAAACGCTCGATGAGAAATACAGACTTCTCGCCATGACCGAAGGGATATTTGTCCTCAACGACATAGTAGGGAACCTTGTCCCACTTTCCGGTGGCTTCGTTTTTGACATTCCTGTAATTTATCTTATAAAACTCCGCTTTGCAAAGGTCGTGAAGAAGAGCGCATATTGCCATAGTCTCATCGGGATTGCCGTTATTATATCTGTTTATCATCACACGATAGACATTCAGGCTGTGATCGCAGAGACCTCCCTCGTACGCGCTGTGGAATTTTGAGCTTGCGGGAGCTGTAAAAAAATCTGTTGTCTTGAGCCATTCCAGAAGCTCTGCGGAGCCTTGTCTGGATATGGCTCTTTTGTATTCATCGATAAATTCCTGTGTTGAACTCATAAATGTGCCTCCTTGTGTATCAGTCATACTAATTTTACCATAAAAAAATCGATATGTAAATAGAAATTGAAATTTTATAAAAAGTTTTGATTGTGCAAAATAGCCAAGTAAGAAGGAGCTGAACCAAACCTGAAAAAAGAAAAAACTGTATCTTGACACTTTTCAATGGGGAGGTGTCTGTATGTTGTGTTTGTACACACTTAAAGCAAGTTTACATAATGCAGTTTACATAATGTGTGATGATTTTGCACAAACTTTATCATTTTTTCGTTTTCACCTTGAATAAAAAGCAAAAATGCTGTATCATATTAATACAGCAAGAAGAATAATTATCTCCCTGACGGAATAAGATTTACAGGGTGATTAATATGAATTTATGTACAAGCTTGAAAAGCAACAGGTTGTCTGTTGTACTCTTTACATTCAACATTCTTTTATCAATTCTTGGGGCAGTTTTTGCTTACAAAACAGTATCGTCTTCGTTACGGTTTTTTTCTGTCTCTATCTATCCTGATAAACTTCTTTTTGCTGATTTTTTTATTGTTTTTCTTTTGTGCTTTTTTTATTTTTGCGGAATCCTTGCACTATCTGCCGTTCCGCTGTCTTTTTTGTTTTCTTTTTTTAACTCATATGCTTTATTTATCAGTATCAAAGCAAATGTGCTAACCGGAATTTACATTGCGTTTTCCTGTATTCTGATTGCTGCTTCAATATTATTTTTTTGCATCGGCGCTCAGTTTTCTGCAGTTTCATCGGTGTATTTTTTCGGCAAGCATCCAAAACGCAAGTCGGATATGATAGCAGATATTATAAAAATTTTGTTGCCTTCAATACTGTCTTGGCTGATGATACTTTCTGTTTTGTCTATTATAATGTAACAATCGGAGGACTTATGAAAGAGGACGCTCTTCTTGAGCTTTTTTATGATTATCTGAAATATGAAAAGCAGGTGTCGTGCAATACCTTTGATGCATACAAAAACGATCTTTCAAGCTATTATTCTTTTATTGCCGATAATGGAATTACAGACATCTTTGCCACAACCGAAGATATCGAAAGCTTCAAGAACAAAATAAAAGACGATGGACGCGCCACATCAAGCGTTTCACGCTGTCTTTCTTCTGTCAGAGCTTACTATTCCTTTCTGCAGAAAAACGACATAATCAAGTCAAATCCTGCACGAGGTGTAAAGAATGACAGATCCGAGATCAAGCAAT
Organism: Eubacteriales bacterium; assembly: GCA_045532035.1. GTDB lineage: Bacteria > Bacillota > Clostridia > Oscillospirales > CAG-382 > UMGS1052. Next base: position 4,801 of record JAZSFD010000070.1, read on the forward strand.
TTGACACGCTCACATCCGGCGAAATTGACACTTTGATCGGACAACCATCCGGAACCGACGAAAAGTCCATCCGAGACCGTGCTATTCTGGAGCTTTTATACGCAACCGGACTCAAGGTATCGGAGCTTGTAGCTCTCGATTTTACTGATTTTAACCCTACTCTCTCAAGTATCAGGTGCAAAAACTCATCGGGGCACAAGGAACGTATAATACCTTTATATCCAAAAATCAAAAAGCTGTTGTCCCATTACATTTCCAATTCGCGCAAATATCTTGTATATGACCAAGACGAAAAAGCCCTTTTTGTAAATGTCAACGGCACTCGCATGACAAGGCAGGGACTTTGGAAAATAATAAAGCAATACGCCTCTCTTGCGGGAATAAACAAGGATATCACTCCCGGCACGCTCAGACATTCGTTTGCAACACATCTTCTTGAAAATGGAGCCGATGTTGCCATGCTGCGTGATGTGCTCGGTCATTCTGACATTTCTTCAACTAATGTCTATGTAAATTTTCTAAAGCGTAAGAGCAGTAATTCACTTATCAAGTTCCATCCGCACGCATAAGCTTTTACGACTCTATATTTTTACATATATACCAATGTTGTTAATATGATGTTAATATTTCGAAAGTAAAATATATGTGCCTGATTATTTTGGCACATATATTTTTTATGGAGTTTATAAATGGCAAAAAAGAAATTCGGATTTTTTGATTTCACAAAAGAGGGAAAAGGAGTAAAAAAAGAAGATTATGTCGAAGACTCTCTGTTTACCCTTAAAACATTTTTTAAGACTATCGGACGCAATTTCTGGAACTTTACCGGACTCAATTTTCTCTATCTCGTGATTAATTTTCCGATTTTTTTCGGAATGTTTGCGCTTTCCGGAAATCTTAATTTCACATCGCACACTCCCTTGAATCCGCTTTATTCGCAGCTTTATGGCATCATGAACGCCGCAACCGAAGTCTCTCCCGCAACTCAACTGCATTTTGGCAAGCTCTATGGCGAATTTGCTCAGTCGCTCCCCACAACCGCCACTATTGTGTTTTTTGCCATAACCTTGCTTGTTGTACTGACTTTCGGTATTTCAAACTGCGGACTTGCCGCCGTTCTTCGCGGATACACAAGAAAAGATCCTGTGTTCCTCGCATCAGACTTTTTTGGAGCCATTGGCGCAAATTGGAAGCAAGCCATTCCGATGGGAATAATTGACACTGTTGCGTGCTTTGTAGTCGTATATGTCTTCAATTTCTGGCGAACATATTCTCAGAGCTTTGTAAACGACATAATGTTTTATCTGAGCATTTTCCTGCTTGTGGCGTATTTCTTCATGCGATTCTATATGTATGTGCTCATGATAACCTTTGATCTTTCAATCTACAAGATACTCAAAAATTCTTTCATCTTCGCTCTGCTCGGCATTAAGCGCAACTTCATAGCTTTGTTGGGAATCCTTGCAGTTGTATTCATCAATTTCTACATTTTCGTTCTTTTCATGCCGCTTGGGGTGATATTGCCCTTTGTCATAACGATAACACTTTGTTCCTTCATAGCGATTTATTGCACCTATCCGAATATAAAGAAATTTATGATAGACCCATATTATTCTGACGAAGATATGAGCTCCGACGATGACGGGGAAGACCCCATCTTTATTGACAGAGGTTGATTAAAAAGCAAAAACCGTAAGAAGCGCGAAGCTTCTTACGGCATTGTTTATTCAGTTTCTTTTATCGGTTTTGTCGGCTTGATGGTAGAAAGGGGATTTGATTCCGCCGCTTTTTGCATCTGCTCGTCGCTCAGATGGGTATATATCTGTGTTGTAGACAAATCTTCGTGTCCTAAGATATCTTTCAGCACTCTGACATCGGTGTGTCCATGTTGATACATCAGAGTTGCGGCTGTGTGTCTGAGCTTGTGAACAGACATCTTTCTGTTTTCAAGTCCTGCCTCCTTGAGTCTTTTGTAGACCAGCCACTGAATAGTTTTCACATTCAGTCGGTTTCTGTTTCTTGAAATAAAGAGAGCGTCCTTGTCTTTGCCCTTGATGTCTGCAGGTCTCACCGAAAGATACGCCCGTATCGCCGCCTTGCACGCGTCGTTCAGATACACGATGCGTTCCTTGCTTCCTTTTCCGGTAACTCTCATTTTGGACAGATCGTTATCGATATCTTTCAGCGATATGCCTTCAAGCTCCGATACTCGAAGGCCGCAATTAAGAAATATTGTTATTATTGCATAATCACGCTCATAATTCGGGGGAGTGATACTCGAAAGAAGCTGTTGTGCTTCCTCAAGGGTCAGATATTTCGGAAGACTTTTCTTTTTTTTCGGCGACTCAAGCTTGTCAGCGGGGTTCTCTTCGACCTCAAAGGAGTTTTTCAAAAACTTATAAAGATTCCTTATGGCACATAGCTTTCGGGCTCGCGCAGCCTCTTTGTTCTGTCTGTCCGACTGAACATACAGAAGAAAATTATATATATCCCGGTGTGTTACATTTTTCACATCTTCATCTGTGCAATCCGAAAAATCTATCTCGGTTATCTCACAGTCATATCGACAGGGATATTTATTCATAAGAACAAATCTGAAAAAATGTCTGATATCGTGATAATACTGAAATACAGTTTGTTCCGAACGTCCTTGAATCGAGCCCTTGTATGACAAGAAATTCAGAACAAGCTGAGGAGCGTCATCGTACAGCAATTTTTACCTCTCAAAGATTGATTTTATATAATTATACCACACTCAAATTAACATAACAATACATTTATCAAAAAAGGATGGAAAAAATGAAAAAGTTATTCAACGAAAAAGGTCATCTTATGCTCAAATATCTCATCAACCAGCTTGCTCTTTCACTTTTTGGTCTGATGGTATCGGGATTTACCGTTAAAGACGGAAATACAGGATGGCTTTTGCCCATCGGAATTTTTGCTCTTCTTTTCTACTATTTTATTCTCATCTCCTTCATACGTGAGGATGGGCTTAAGGATGGTCTTAAAGTCGATGGCGGAAGAATGAAAAAGGATATCTTTCTTTCGCTCAAATATTCTTCTGTTGCTGCAATTCCCGGATTTCTTTTTCCTTTTATCAATTTTATTGTGCGTTTTATTGCGCATTTAAGTGAAAACTCAAGCTCTCTTATAACCAATGTTTCCGGAGTCTGCAACACAGTTACGAGAATCCTGACCTACGGAATGTACAACCCTATTGATTCTTATCTTTTCAATCCCGAATACGGAGTGCTGAAAGGAATAAGCTTTATTTCCGATTGGGGAATCAGCTTTATGTTCTATACTCTTCTTACCCTTACTGTATGTTTTGTGACGTATTATACGGGAGTAAACCAGTTCTTTACAAAAAAGGATAATCAGAAATAATTTTATAATAAAACCAAGATTACTCCAATATATTTGATATAGGGAGTGATTTTGTGAATAACAGGGCATCTAAGAAAAAACGCAGTCTTGCTATATATACTGTTGTGTTCATTGCTTTTATATGCATTTTTGTCGCGTGCGCAATAGCGCTGGCAAGCCTTTCGATGTGTTTGCAGGGTAGGGGGACACCATACTCGGATGTGTTTGGTTTGGCTGACAGCGGCTTTACAATTCTAATTGATGCGGGCCACGGTGGGGAAGACGGCGGAGCTGTATCTGCCGATGGTGTTCGGGAAAAAGATCTTAATCTGGATATTGCAAAAAAACTAGAAACCTTTCTTTCCATGTCCGATCTGAACACGGTAATGATAAGACAAAACGATCGCCTTATGTATGATGCAGGGCAAGAGAACAGAAAAAAGTATTATGACATCACAAACAGGATAAAAACGGCTTCGTCATATGACAACGCACTGTTTGTGAGTATCCACCAGAACAAATTTCCAATCAGAAAATACAGCGGTTTTCAGGTTTATTTTTCAAAAAACAATTCAGAAAGCGAAAAACTTGCAAAGATTACGCAAACCAACATCAAAATTCATCTTCAACCGAAAAACAAAAGGGAAGCGAAAAAAGCAGATTCCAACATCAGAATACTCGACAGCCTTGAAATGCCTGCAGTGCTTGCAGAGTGCGGCTTTTTATCAAACGAAAACGAAACAGCATTACTTAATACCGAAGAATACAGAAGAAAAATAGCATATCTGCTTTATATATCCATTCTTCAATATGTGAACGAAAAATGAGGAGAAACAGGAAGTGAAAAATAAGTCAGAATTTGTTTGTACAGAATGTGGCTACAAATCCACAAAATGGTACGGAAAATGTCCGGGGTGCGAGAGCTGGAACACTCTTGAAGAAAACGATATTGAAGATTCTGAGCCTCGCGGAATTGCAAAAAAACGCGAAGCAAGAGCACCCAAGAGCACTTTTTCCGCCTCTAAGCTCAAAGACATCGAGATCCGCGACAGCATAAGGGTAAAAACCGGTATATGTGAATTCGACAGAGTTCTCGGTGGTGGAATAGTTCAAGGTTCTGTTGTGCTTTTGTCCGGAGAGCCGGGAATAGGTAAGTCTACCATGCTGTTGCAGGTCTGTGCAAGCCTTGGAGCCTCGGAAAAGCTTTTATATGTCTCGGGCGAGGAGTCGCAGGGGCAGATTAAGCTACGCGCAAAACGCCTGGAGATCGATTCTGACAATCTTTATATTTTTACTGAAACAGAAATCAATGACATTTGCGACGAAATAGAGGTTTTGTCACCTGATGTTGTTATAATTGACTCAATTCAGACAATGCACGACGACAATTCATCGTCAGCGCCCGGAGCAGTGTCCCAAATCAAAAACTGCGCTCAGGCTCTCATCAGAGAGGCAAAGACGAATAATTGCGCCGTTATCATAGTTGGTCATGTGAACAAAGATGGCGCAATCGCAGGTCCAAAAGTGCTTGAGCATATGGTTGATACCGTTTTGTATTTCGAAGGCGAAAAGCAGCATTCATACAGGATCCTGCGCGCTGTCAAGAACAGATTTGGCTCAACAAATGAAATCGGCGTATTCGAAATGCAACAAACCGGTCTTTGTGAGGTGGAAAATCCTTCAGAAATGCTGCTTTCCGAACGCTCAAGCGAAGTGTCCGGAAGTTGTACCATGTGTGTCATGGAAGGCTCGCGCCCGATACTTGCAGAAATTCAGGCGCTTGTTTCCACAACCTCTTATCCATCTCCAAGGCGAATGGCGTCAGGGCTTGACTATAACCGAGTGTCGCTTATAACAGCAGTCCTTGAAAAGAGACTAGGGCTGAAATTCTCGTCCCAGGATGTTTATATAAATATCGCAGGCGGCTTGAGGATAGACGAGCCTTCATGTGATCTTGCGGCGTGTATCGCTCTTATATCTGGTTATAAAGATATTTCTGTACCTGATGATGTGGTTGCTATTGGCGAGATTGGCTTGTCAGGAGAATGTAGGGGAGTGGGCTTTATTGAAAACAGAATCAATGAGGCGGCAAGACTTGGCTTCAAACGCATTCTCATCCCATATAAAAATTATCATAAAATGACAAAAATAAAGACTTCGGGCGTCGAAATTGTCCCGATTAAAAGCCTTTTTGACGCACTGAAGTTGTTTGTATGAAAAGTTTTATTGTCGCAGATTCGAGAATAGGCGGCGAAATTCTTGAAAATCTAAAAAAAATCACGCCCAATATAATACTTATCCCGCAAAACCCATCATTCGATGACGCTGTAAGCGCGCATCCGGATATGAATATTCTGCAGATCAAAGATATGATATTCACAGCAGCGAGCACGATTGTTCGAACACAGAAAATGGTTAGAATTAAAAATCAAAAAAGAGGGAAGTTGTCATATCCCGATGATGTCCGACTGAATGCAATTTGCGTCGGGAATGATTTTATTTGCAGAAAATCATCCGTTGATGATGAAGCACTGAAATATGCCGAAACGCGCGGAATGAGAATAATTAATGTAAATCAGGGCTATGTCAAATGCAACATAGCGGTGGTAAGCGAAATCGAAAAGGCTGTTATCACCGAAGACGAGGGAATTAAAAAAACACTAACCCGGGCAGGGTATGATGTGCTAAAGCTTGAAACTCACGATGTAAGACTTGATCCTTATGATTATGGGTTTATTGGCGGAGCATCTGGAAAATTCGAAAACAAGCTGTTATTTACCGGCGATATAAAAAAACATAGAGAATATGACAGAATCAAAGCTTTTTGCGAAAAATATTCTGTAGAGCTTTTATCACTTTCAAATGAACGACTTTGCGACTACGGAAGTCTGCTTGTGATCGATACAGATTAATTCTTAGGGGAAGACCCTCTTAAAGTTATATACAATTATATAAAATCAGAATTTTATATAATTCGGGGTATACTTCGTAAACCCCGAATTCCGTTCGCTGTTGCTCACTATACAAAATTGGGGTTTTACGCAACAAGATATGCCATTATCTTGATTCTTCACATATGCCGCGGCGCCACCATCCCACTCGCTTTGCTACGCAAAGCGCCTGAAGTTGTGCCGCGGCTATTTAATTCCGAATATAACCTTTCTTACGAGATTTTATATAAATCTTAACCCAAAACTACAAAAAAGTCAATAGTTTTTTGTTGTTTCGCTCCTTTTGTCTCTCCATTATACTGCGCCAAGTCAAGGATAAACCGCACGCGGCGCCTTTGGCGTCCTTGACTTGGCTACGCAAAACTCCGAGAAAAAAAGGAGCTCAAAACCATGAAAGCTATTCAAAAAGCAACACCTCAAAGCACATTTTCGATAACAGCTTGGAGAGCATTTGACAAAATGTTACGCGAAATGATGCCCAACATCGAGCCCGAACACAGGTACACGCTCGGGCTTCGTTGGGACGAATGCATCGCAGATTTCATCAAGCGCGCCGAAGATATCGAACAAGCGTTCTACAATCAAACACAAAATACGCGCGCCTTTCGAGGTACCGATGAGACCTCATGAGCATGGAACCGTGCGCAAATGCATATATCGGCAGCATACGGCGTCGCGTGCTTCGTTGCGCGGCGTCTCTTCAAGACTTTCTTTTTCAAAATTCCTCCGCTTTTGCTTTCTATCCTACCGCACAAGTCAAGGGCAAGTTTCGCTTTGCTCCACGGCGTTTGCTTCGCAAAACGCCGCCCTTGACAAAGTGCGGTTACGGATAAGCAAAAAACGGAGGAATTTTTTATGAAAAAGAAGTCTTATGAAGAGAGATGCCGCGCGGACTTCGCGCGCCTGTCTGACGCCGAAATTCGCCGCCGATATTATGCATTTATGCGTGCATGGTTCCATGCTTCCGAGGTCATTCGTAATCGTTACCCGAAAGGAAAGCGCGTAAATAAGCTTTTGCGTTTGATGTTTGACCTTGCGCAAGTCTTCGGCGCGGCTGAACTTTCCTGCTTGCGTTCTCCCTCTGAAGCCGAGCGCACCCTCATTGACTCGTTTTCTACTGCTCCATTGGAGTTTGTGTCCTCTTCGTTTTTTGGTCCCTGCCGCTGATGCGGCGCAACAAAAAAATGCTCATGTCTGCGACATGAGCATTTTTTCTATGCGTTCAAGCTTTTCAAACAAGGCGTCTAATCTTGCATTGATTTTTTCGTCGACTTCAAGAAACGATGTGTCCGATAAACAGTACAGCAAGGTCACGTCAGAACGGCTATGCTGTAGCGCCTTCTGTGTAGCGGCGAGCCCATGTTTTTTGAACTCTTCCACAGCGAATGTCTTTCGCGCGGAGTGTGGCGCAATGTTTTTATCGATGTGCGCTTTTTCGGCTGCCTTCTTTACCTGTTTCCAAATTGCCTGTCTTGTCAAATGACCTGATTCGGATTTTTTCGACGGAAACAAGAACTCATCATTACAGTTGCGCATAAGCTCTCGCATCAATGCCGCAGATATTTTTGCGACTCCTTGTTTCCCTGTCTTTTGTGCCGTAAAGTGTATTTGTGCGCCTCTGAGAGCCGATGTAGGCAACGACACCACATCACCAATGCGTAGACCTGTCTCGAGGCTTAAATGTATTGCAAGAGCCGCAGACGGCGCCATGAAGCTTGTAAGCCTGTGCATAGAGTCAGGGTTAAGATAATCTGTCCGCATCGTTTACAATCCTAAAAAAGTCAACCAACCTGTCACAGGGTGTTTGAACGGCAAGTCGCTTGAACTGTCCGCCGTAAGACAAATCGATAGCTTCGACGGGAATGTCAAAGTAATTAAGGTCTGCATATTCGAAAGTGGGCTCACGGAGAGCTCCACCGTGCAAATAATATCTCCCTCCCACCTTTTCGCCGCGGGTCTTGGTGATGTACTTGTAAATATATTTTGCGCATGCTGTTCTTTCATCGACATTTTCTCCAATCTCAATTGCGGTTGTGAATCCGTATTTGAAGTCTAACACGTTGTAAATTTGTTTTCCCTTTGCCGAAAGAAGTCTGCCTGTTTTGGGCGAACGGGCTTTTTCAAGCTTCAAAACCTGCGCGTTCATAAACCCATGGAAATGCACTGCGCCATCCTTGTGGAACTCAGGTACGAGAATGTAACGCAAGCCAATGCGCCTGACGCGATTATCAAGCCATTGTGACAGTTTTCGTACTATGTCCGAATACGAATATCTGTCTATCATTTTTGGGTCAAATGTGAGGGTAACAAAATGCCCCATGTCTGAATTGCACATCAGCAAATCAAACAGTTTGTTTTTTGCTCTGTTGAAGCTTTTCCGGCGGTTCTCTTGCTCCGCCGACGCCTCCTCGCTTCGTTTTTGCTCCGCATCAGGCTCCGCAAAAACTTCGCTCGGCTGCGCCGCCTTCGCCGTTTCGAATCCGTCACGCCGAAATATCGGTTCGGGGAAAACTGTGATATTCCACAAGATTTTTGTGCCGTCTGCAAGGGTGTAAAATTTTGCTCGCGCGTTGGTGCAAGCCACCGCCGCACTCACAGGCGAAAAGAGATTTGATTTCATGCTAATTTGACGGAATAATGTAGCGTACAATCAAGTAAAAGAAACTCTTTATCGCGGCGCTTGATAGTTACCATGGAAAGGGTGATGTGTACCGAAAAATTCAAAAAAGAGGAAATTTTTTGAAAAAAAGAACAAAGTTCAGTAATTTTCCCCTTGACAAACGCGCAAAAATCGTGTAGACTATTTGTAGAGCGACGGGTGCACAGCACTCGAAAAGCCCACGCGATGCGATATGTAGCCCAAGCGTGGGCTTTTTCTTTTTCATTGATTCGGATGCGCTCGCCGCGCGGCAGAGCTCGGGGTGCACGGCTATGGGGTAGGGCTGCCGTCAACGAGCATTTCACACCGAATCAACCATGGCATATCGCAAACGCTCGGAAGGTGGGCGCGTGCTGTGAGCGACACTTTCACACTGTGCCGCCACGCTCGTGCACGATGCGCACTCGCACGGCGGCACCCTTCGCGCCCGTCTCTCGACCTCTGCTCCCTGCCCCTTTGCCATCGCTCGTTGTTACGTAAAACCCTGAATTTTATATAATTCAGGGAAGCGTAAAAGCGGAAAACGCACATAAACCCTCTAATAACTTCCAAAACGCTTTTATAGCAGCTTTTTTGCAATTCATATTAATCAACAATACACAGGAGCAAAAAATGTTTACCAAAGAAATCAAAATCAAAAGCTATGATGTTGACAGAAACAATAACGCTAAGATCTCTTCAATTATGAAATACTTTCAGCAGATTGCCCGTGAAAATCTCGATCAATTTGGCATGACCTACGATTTTCTCCGTGAACACAATATCGTATTTGTACTCACAAAATATAAATTCAAATTTTATAGAAATCTACACTGCGATGAAAAGTTCATCTTCAAGTCATCTCCATGCGATATACACGGAGCGTCTTTTATCCGAGACTTTATCATCGAAGACTCCGACGGAAACAAATGCTGCGAAGCCTCCTCTGCGTGGGTTATTATTGATTTTGTCAAGCGCTCTATTCTTCGACCTAACAGACTTCCGCTTCCCATCACCGCCGACCCCAAGCTTGTTGATTTTATCCCCGATCGAATAAGTACAAATGTTCGTGATAGCGAACAAGGAAAATATACTACTACTGTAGCTTACAGCCAACTCGACGCCAATAATCATCTCAACAACTGCTGTTATGCAGATATAATGCTTGACGGTTATTTTTCAATTAAGGGTGAGGTTCCGGACATCAAAGAACTTGAAATGTCTTTTGATCACGAAGCTGCTGTGCTCTCTGAGCTTTGTCTTGACTACTGTCAGGAAGAAGGCAAGATTTATGTTTTCTGCAATAATCAGAGCACAGGACTTTCCTGTTTCACTGCAAGTATCATTTTTTGAAACAATGGCGTATGCACAAAATCTTCTGTGCATACGCCATTGTTTTATGTGTCATATCTGCCGTTTACTGTAATATTAGCCGTTTCAGACGGTTCTATAGCATCCGGTATTTTTATCGTCAGTTCGTTGGCGATATATGTATAATCTGCAACATTAGACAAACCAGTCTCATTATAATGTATACTCGTAATCACAAAATGCGTAGGAAGCGTGTCGCTTACTATCACATTGTTGCAGGCTTTATTTCCTATATTTTTCAGATTTATCGTAAAAGTGG
>JAZSFD010000097.1:0-24037 GCA_045532035.1 Eubacteriales bacterium
ACCATTTCTCACCTCAGATTCGGTGACAATGTAATCAAGTCTCCTTACTATATCAACAAGGCAAACTTCGTTGCCTGCCACAACGTATCTTACATCCTCAAGGGTTATAAGATCGTTCAGGACGTTGTTCCCGGCGGAACCTTCATGCTCGACTGCCAGTGGACACAGGATGAACTCGACGCTCATCTTCCCGCAACAGTCAAGTCCTACATCGCCAACAACAATGTTAAGTTCTATATCATCGACGCTACCAGCATCGCTGCAAAGCAGATCGGTAACGCAAAGGTTAAGAACACAGTTCTCCAGTCTGCATTCTTCGCTCTTGCAAACATTCTTCCCAAGGATGAAGCAGTTGATTACATGAAGAAGATGGCTTACAAGTCCTACATCAAGAAGGGCGAAGCTATCGTTGAACTCAACTACAAGGCGATCGATGCCGGCGCAAATGCAATGGTTGAAGTTGCAGTTCCCGAAGCTTGGAAGACAGCAGGCGAAACTCCCAAGAAGGCTCCTGCTACAGGCGCACGCAAGGAACTCGTTGATTTCGTCAACAACATCGTTGAACCCGTATCTCTCATGGACGGCGATTCGCTTCCCGTATCCGCATTCAAGGACATGGCTGACGGTACATTCCCTCAGGGTTCTGCTGCATACGAAAAGCGCGGCGTTGCAATTTCGGTTCCCGTATGGCACGCTGAAAACTGTATCCAGTGTAACAACTGTGCATTTGTTTGTCCTCATGCCACAATCCGTCCCTTCGCTCTCACCGCTGAAGAGGCTGAAAAGGCTCCAGAACAGACAAAGTACACAGCAAAGCCTGTTATCAAGACAGATTATAAGTTCACCATGGCTATAAGCCCCATGGACTGTATGGGCTGTACTCTCTGTGTTAAGGCTTGTCCCGTAACAGCTAAGGCTGAAAAGGACGGCACACCCGAGAAGAAGGCTATCGAAATGACTGCTCAGGCAACTCAGCTCGATCAGCAGGAAGTATTTGACTACTGTGTAGCATCTGTTTCCGAAAAGCCCGAACTCATCAACGCAACTGTAAAGGGCAGCCAGTTCAAGCAGCCTCTGCTCGAATTCTCCGGCTCCTGCGCAGGATGTGCTGAAACCTCTTACGCTCGTCTTATCACACAGCTCTTCGGCGAAAGAATGTACATCTCCAACGCCACAGGCTGTTCGTCCATCTGGGGTGGCTCCGCACCTGCAACTCCTTACACAGTAAACAAGGAAACAGGCAAGGGTCCCGCTTGGGCTAACTCCCTCTTTGAGGACAACGCTGAGCACGGTCTCGGTATGTACCTAGGTCAGAAGGCTATCCGCGAAAGACTTATTGCCAAGATCGAAGATATGGCGAAGTCCGACAAGGCTTCGGCTGAATTCAAGGCAGCAGCTGAACAGTTCATCGCAACAAAGAATGACGGCAAGGCAAATGAAGCAGCTACAAAGGCTCTCGTTGCAGAGCTTGAAAAGGCAGCAGCTGCAGGTTGTCCCACAGCTCCCGCAATTCTTGCTGAAAAAGACTACCTCTCCAAGAAGTCTGTTTGGATCTTCGGTGGAGACGGTTGGGCTTACGATATCGGCTTCGGCGGTCTTGACCACGTTCTCGCTTCGGGCGAAGATGTAAACATCATGGTATTCGATACCGAAGTTTACTCCAATACAGGCGGACAGGCTTCCAAGGCTTCCAACCTCGGTCAGGTTGCACAGTTCGCGGCAGCAGGTAAGGCTATCGGCAAGAAGAACCTTGCAGAAATCGCTATGTCCTACGGCTATGTTTATGTTGCACAGATCGCTATGGGCGCTGATATGAATCAGACTCTCAAGGCTATCACTGAAGCAGAAGCTTATCCCGGACCTTCCATCATCATCGGCTACGCTCCTTGCGAAATGCACGGTGTTAAGGGCGGTATGGTTAACTGCCAGCTCGAAATGAAGAAGGCAGTTGAGGCAGGCTACTGGCAGATGTTCCGTTACAACCCTGCTCTCAAGGCAGAAGGCAAGAGCGCATTCACTCTTGACTCCAAGGAACCCACAGCCAACTATGTTGACTTCATCAAGAGCGAAACACGTTATGCCCGTCTTGCTCAGCTCTTCCCCGAAAGAGCAGAAGAGCTCTTCGCTAAGGCTGAAGTAAAGGCTAAGGAAAAGTACGAAAGACTTGTTAAGTTCACAGAGCTTTACAAATAATTCGCAATAAACATTATCCCCCTGCTTGCCATTGCGGCAGGCAGGGGATTTTGTAAAAAAATCAGGATGTGAAGCTTTGCTCTTGAATTTCAAAAGCGAATCTTTGCATCGCTGTATACAATACGGAGAATATGCATGAACTACCGCGTTTTTGTAAACAAAACGGAAATCAAAGTCAATTCGGCAAGAGTTTCCGCATATCCCATAAACCGCGTGTGGTGGGGTGTTCAGAGAGAGCTTTCTCAGACAGAAATTGCATATTTTGCAGGCTTTGATCTTGATGCGCCCTCGGAAATTGAGGTCGAAGTTTCGGATGTTGATGTCGTAAATGTTGAGTTGAGACCGCTTGCGAAGAAATTACCTTTCACAAGGCAAAGAAACAGAATATTTTTCACCCTGTCAGAGCCCGTATCGCTCACTGTCGAGATCAACGGATATCACGAAGCCCTTGCAATTTTTGCCGATCCTCCTTTTGTTTATGAACCAAAAGAAAATGACATACATTTTCTTGCGGGAGTTCATAATGCAGGGCTTATTGTCCCTGAAAACGGGCAAAGGATCATCATTGACCGGGGAGCTTGCGTATATGGTGTGATATATGCAAAAGACGTCGATAATGTAGAGATCCTCGGACGCGGAATTCTTGATTCCTCCATATATCGAAGAAACAACGATTCAAACGGTGCTGACGGCCACGAGGTGACACAAGCTCTTCGAAAGCTTGATATTACCGAAAGAGATGTGCATTATGCGGGCTCTTTTACGGCGTATAACTGCAAAAACCTTGTGGTTGACGGGATCACCTTTGTTGATTCGCCTTTGTGGACTGTTATCGTCCGAAACGGCTGCGAAAATGTCTTGATAAACAACATTAAGATAATAGGGCAGTGGAGATACAATTCAGACGGTGTGGATATATGTGCTTCAAAAAATGTTGCGCTTCAGAACAGCTTTATCAGAGCCTTTGACGACTGCGTTGTTGTGCGCGCTCCACATCTTGACGGTGAGACGGGCGGTTGCACCGATATCACAGTCAGGAACAACACCTTGTGGTGCGATTGGGGAAAAAATCTTGAGATCTGGTCGGGACATATCAAAAGCGAGATACGCAACGTGTTTTTTGAGAACAATTATCTGATTCATGTTCAAATGATAGCGGCAAGCATTGACACATGGTACGGCTGCGACAGGATACTTGTTGAAAACATCAGATATGACGGAGTCTTTGCTGAGCATGACAAGGATCACAAGCCTCAGCAATATCAGGACAGCGACGATCGATGCTATGATCTGTCTGCCGCGAGCGATCTTTCGGATATAAAGCTTGTATCTGTCAAGGTCGGAAGACTCGGTAAGGATCTCGGAAATCAGCAGTTCGATACGAATGTCGATACAACCGGTTTTGATATACGCTACAGAAACATCAGCTTTGACAACATAAAGTTTACAACCGATATTCCGAACCCGATATATATTAGCTCTGAAAAGCTTTCCGAGCTTTCAGGGGTTACCATTGACGGTTTCGATTATAAGGAGTATATGAAACATGAGGAAGATTAAAACAATTGCACTTTTTTTATGCGTGCTTTCGGTTTTGTGCTGCCTTTCCTGCACAAAGGAAAACCCCGACATTTCGGGCTATTACACTGCCGACAGGCTGAATACCCTCTATTATTTTTCTCCCGACGGAAAGATCTACGAAAACGAGTCATTTGAGAGCTTCTCCTGTTATGAGGTCGAGGGCGATAAAATATACACCTATATTGAGGATGCCCGTGAGGTCTCCGAGCTGGAGTTTGATTTCAAGCTCACCGACGAAGGCTTTATGATGGGCGAGCTTGCATACAGAAAAATTCCCGATCCTGCGGAATTCACCGCTGAAACAGAAGAGGAAACGAATGAAAACAGTTAATATCTATACCGACGGCGCCTGCCGCGGAAATCCCGGAAAGGGTGGATGGGGTGCCATTCTCGAATACTGCGGCAAACGCCGCGAAATGTCGGGAGGCGAGCGTGAGACCACGAATAACCGCATGGAGCTCACTGCCGTCATTGAGGCTCTCTCGGCTTTGAAGGAGCCTTGCGAAGTGAATCTTTACAGCGATTCAAAATATGTCATCGACGGTCTTTCAAAGGGCTGGGCGGCAAGCTGGAGAAAAAACGGCTGGAAAAAGTCGGACAAATCGCCTGCACTCAACCCTGAGCTTTGGGAAAAGCTTCTTGACCTTTCCGAAAAGCACAAGCTTAATTATTTCTGGATAAAGGGTCATGACGGACACCCCGAAAACGAACGCTGTGACACCCTTGCCACAACCGAAGCAGATAAATTCAATTGATCATACGACAGTTCATAGGAGGACACAAAAATGAGTTACAAGAAGGAAACACAATGCGTACAGGCAGGCTACACTCCCGGAAACGGCGAGCCCAGAGTTCTGCCCATATATCAGAGCACCACATACAAATACGATTCTTCCGAGCATCTCGGCAAGCTTTTTGACCTTGAGGCAGACGGACATATGTATTCAAGAATATCAAACCCCACCGTTTCGCACGTTGAAGAAAAGATTGCAGCGCTCGAGGGCGGCGTTGGCGCTCTTTGCACCACCTCGGGTCAGGCGGCAAATCTTCTTG
Source organism: Eubacteriales bacterium (assembly GCA_045532035.1). GTDB lineage: Bacteria > Bacillota > Clostridia > Oscillospirales > CAG-382 > UMGS1052. The sequence continues at coordinate 4,828 of JAZSFD010000097.1, forward strand.
CCATCCTCAACATCACATCCTGCGGTGAAAACTTTGTTTCGCTTTCGTCGATCTATGGCGGCACCATCAATCTTTTTGCCGTAACTCTCAAGAGACTTGGCATCGAAGTCCGCTTCATCACTCCCGACATGACAGATGAGCAGGTCGAGGCTCTCTTTGATGACAAGACCCGCCTTGTTTTCGGCGAGACGATTGCAAATCCCGCTCTTGATGTCCTTGACATTGAAAAATATGCAAAGCTTGCCCATGCCCACAAGATTCCTCTCGTGGTGGACAACACCTTTGCAACCCCCGTTCTTTGCCGACCCTTTGAATTCGGCGCCGATATCGTCGTTCATTCCACCACAAAGTATATGGACGGTCAGGCAACAGTTGTCGGCGGTGTTATCGTTGACAGCGGAAACTTTGACTGGACAGTCGACGGCAAGTTCCCGGGTCTTACACAGCCCGATGAATCATATCACGGTGTTGTATATACAAAGAACTTTGGCAATGCGGCATATATTACAAAGGCGCGCGTTCAGCTGATGCGTGATTTTGGCGTGCTTCCTCCTGCAATTTCCGCATTCCTTCTCAATTCAGGACTTACCACCTTGCATCTTCGTATGGAGCGCCATTCGGAAAACGCTCTCAAGGTGGCAAAATATCTCGAAAACAATGACAAGGTCGCATGGGTAAACTATCCCGGTCTTGAATCGAGCAAGGACTATGAACTTGCAAAAAAATATCTTCCCGACGGAGCAAGCGGTGTCATCTCGTTCGGTGTCAAGGGAGGAAGGGAAGCTGCTGTCAAGTTCATGGACAGCCTCAAGCTTGCCGCCATCGTTGTTCATGTTGCCGATGCCAGAACCTGCGTTCTCCATCCTGCAAGCACCACCCACAGACAGCTTACCGACGAACAGCTTGTTGCCGCAGGCATCGGAGCTGACCTTGTCCGTATGTCTATCGGCATCGAAAACGCTGATGATGTAATTGCCGACATCGAGCAGGCTCTTTGCAACGCATGATCACAATACAAACACAAATTTTCCCGGAGTAAAATAATGCCAATCAAAATACCAAACGATCTTCCTGCCACAAAAACGCTGGGAGAAGAGAACATTTTTGTCATAACCGAGACCCGCGCCATAACCCAGGACATCAGACCCTTGCACATTCTCATTCTCAACCTGATGCCCACAAAGATCGTGACAGAAACTCAGCTTGCCCGGATTCTCGGTAACACCCCTTTGCAGGTAGAGCTTGACTTTTTACAGACCGCAACTCATAAGTCCACACACACCTCACAAGAGCACATGATTGCTTTTTATAAAACCTTTGATGAGATCAAGGACAGAAAGTTTGACGGAATGATAATCACCGGTGCACCTGTGGAGCATCTCGAATTTGAAAATGTAAACTATTGGGACGAGCTCTGCGAGATAATGGAATGGAGCAAGACTCATGTCACAAGCACCTTCCATATCTGCTGGGGCGCTCAGGCAGGGCTTTACTATCATTACGGTATCAAGAAATATCCCCTTGAAAAAAAGATGTTCGGTATTTTCAAGCATACCATCGAATACAAAAATTCCATCCTTTTCAGAGGGGTTGACGATGAGTTTTTCGCTCCTCATTCGCGCCACACGACAGTCTTGCGCGAGGATATCGAAAAGGTTCCCGAGCTTCGCATTCTTGCCTCCTCCGAAATGGCAGGAGTTTATGCCGTGTCCACCGACATGGGCAAACAGATTTTCATCACAGGCCATTCGGAGTATGACGCCGATACCTTGCAAAAGGAATATATGCGCGACAAAAATGCAGGGCTTGAAATTGAGATCCCCTATAACTATTTCCCCGATGACGATGATACAAAAAAGCCTTTGAATGTTTGGAGAAGCCACGCAAACCTTCTTTTCTCCAACTGGCTAAATTACTATGTATACCAGACAACACCTTACGACATCAACGCCATCAACGGAAAAGCACATCATTAAGCAAAGAAGAACCTCGATAAACGAGGTTCTTTTTGTATCGGATTTTACAAATCGTATCAGAACTTGCATTTACTTTTTACAGCTCTTCGTCATAATAAAGATAACAAATCGTATGAAAGGCAGATAAATATGAAAAAAGTTCTTGTACTTGGCTCCAGCGGAGCCATGGGACAGTATCTGGTCCCGATTCTTTCGGAAATGGGCTATGCCGTCGATGCCGTGTCGCTTGTGGATGAAAATATTTCATACAAAAACGTCCGTACCGTAAAGGCAAATGTTTTTGAGGAGGGCGTACTTGACGAATTTTTGAAGAACCATTATGACGGAGTTGTGGACTTCATGAATTACGGCGGTGACAGCTTCTATCATGTATACAAAAAGTTTCTTGACAACACAGATCACTACATTTTCCTTTCCTCCTGCCGCATCTATGCCAATGAGGAAACACCCATAAAGGAAACCTCCCCCCGTCTTCTTGATGTAACTGCCGATCCTGCCCTTCGCGCATCCGATGACTACTGCATCTATAAGGCAAAAAGCGAAAATCTTCTTATGTTAAGCGGTACAAAAAACTGGACTATTGTCCGTCCCGCAACTACCTATTCCAAGATGCGCTATCAGCTTGTGACGCTCGAGGCACCCTTCAATGTGGGACGAGCTTTTGCAGGAAAGAAGGTCGTTCTTCCGATTCAGGCTAAGAACAAACCCGCAACGCTAAGCTGGGCAGGGGATGTGGCTGAAATGATCGCAAAGCTTCTTTTCAATCAAAAGGCATTCTGCGAGATATATAATGTTTTCACCGATGAATCGAGAAAATGGAGCGAGATTGCGGAATATTACAACGATATTTGCGGTCTTGAGGCTGTCTGGGTGGACAAAGAGGATTATATGAACATTTTGTCTCCCGGAATCCCCAACAATGTCAGATGGCAGCTTGAATATGCAAGACTGTTTGACAGGATCACCGATAACTCAAAGGTGCTTGAAGCCACAGGTATGAAGCGCGAGAACCTTATGCCTCTGTATGACGGTCTGAAGAAAGAGGTTGCTGCCTGCCCGCGCGACTTTAAGTGGTGGGGAGAGGATGTCAATTCGCGAATGGATGAATATATCAAGGAGCATAAGCTCTGAAAATAAAAATTGCCGATCTTCCGATCGGCAATTTTTCAGTTTATCTCAGTCTATCATTGAAAGAATAAGTTCCCTTGATTCCTCGGGAGAATAACAGCAATTCTTGATGATCTCCTCGTTGATGAAATCACGCATGATCCTCAGCATTTTTTTGTTTTTGATGGAGATCTCGCTGAAATTGTCCCAATATCCCAGAGACGGATCAAATACCACAAGTGAGGTGCTTTCGAAGAGTACGCACTCGATATTCTTTATGCAGTAATCGTTCTTAAGAACATAAATACGCGCGTTTTCATTTTCCACAAGCTTTTTAAGGGCAAGCACCGTCTCCTCACGAGTAAGATCTCTCAAAACGGGCACATGGTCGCTGGCTCTGCCTGTTTCAATAAACATCTTGATACCCTGCATATCAAAGACAAGGTTCTTCACAACGCCACCGGGCTTGTAGAGAGCTTTTTCGCGATTTTCCATGATCGAATACATCCGTTGTATCAACGGATTGTCAATACCCAGTCCAAGATAGTTTGAATCAGCATAAAGCTTTTTCTGAATGTCAAAGGGAAGCATACAGAAGCAGGGAGTGGACTTCATTTCGTATGTGACACAAGCGTCAAGCTTTGCCATGAGCTCAAGATATTCGGGAAGTGAATCTATGGGAGATTCAAATCCGTCGCGCAGGGGAGAGGAGTTGTTTTTGAGAATCTCAAATTCCTGCATTATGTGTGCCGAATAGCTTGTTCCCTCGATATCCATATCAAGGGCGGTGTAGCTTGAAGTGTTGTAAATGTTGATGAGATAGGCCATGTTTTTGGTGCGGTTGATAATGTTCAGGCGGTTCGAATGAAGAATGGCGGGGGAAATGATGTAGGGATAATAACGAATATACTGAGTAAGCCTGATGAGGGTGTAGAGCTGATGTATATTTTCGGTCACATCGTCGGTATCCGAAAAATACTGATGTATCGTGATCTTTCTGTGCTTGCCGTCGTGGAGAATGTTATAAAGAGCGCTGGTGAAGGCAAGGGTGTTCACGCTTTCGATGAAAATTTCGTATTCGTCCTGCTCGTCGCTGTTTAAGATGTTGTGTATGTGATCGTAAAGATAAAGCTTTTCGGTACATTCCTCTGCGTTTTTCAGGGTACACAAAAGCTGGTTGGGAACGATTTCGGGCTCGCACAAAAAGAGCGTTGAGAGAATTCGTCTGGAATTTACGACCGAGTCGGGGAGTTGCTCATGATAAAGAGCCGCTTCAAGATTCTGGAGCTCATCGGCGGATAATTCGAATTGCTTTTTGAGTTTTTCGGCAAAGGTTTTTATGTTGCTGACAGTTGCTTTGTCGTTAAGAATACGGCTTATGGCTGTTTTGTTAGCGATCTTCATTTGCGCCGCAAGGGTGGCAACCGTCAGGTTTCTGTCTTTGATAAAGTTTTCAAGAAAACAAGAAAATCTACGTTCGTTCACTTTTTCTCCGTTCTTTTTAGAATATTTGTTGTTAATTCTTATATATATTGGAAATATTGTACCATATAAAGATGAATAAAACAAGGACGGCACATTCAAAATTTGTACAGAATGTGTCGTCCAATTTTATGCAATATAAATAACTGCGCGTTACAAATGTCAGTTCTTTACAATATCCGTAACCTTGTAGCCGGCATCGGCGATGGCTTTGGTGATCGCATCATCAGAAATTCCGTCGGCGCAGAATACCGCACAGCCGTCCTTGTGGCTGACTGCAAGCTCGGTGACACCGAGAGCCTCAAGCGCTTTTGTGGCGTGCATTTCACAGTGGGGGCACATCATGCCCTCGATTTTAACGGTGTATTTCATTTTGGTTTCTTTCCTTTCTGTAATGGATTTATCTGTCGGTTTCTTGTTATTTCTGTAGGGCTTGAAGCGTTTGAGCCTCAGCGCGTTGCACACAACGCAAAAGCTTGAAAGACTCATGGCGGCAGCACCAAACATGGGGGAGAGAACGATCCCGAAGGGGAGTGCAAAAACTCCTGCGGCAAGAGGAATACACAGGGCGTTATAGAAGAATGCCCAGAACAGATTCTGTTTTATATTCCTGATGACTGCCTTGCTCAGACGAATGGCGTTTGCAATATCCAAAGGATCGCTTTTCACAAGCACGATGTCTGCGCTTTCGATGGCGATATCGGTGCCTGCGCCTATGGCAATACCCACATCGGCTCTGACAAGTGCGGGAGCATCGTTGATGCCGTCACCGACCATGGCAGTGACTTTGCCTGCGTTGGCAAGCAGTGCCACCTTTTTTTCCTTGTCGGCGGGAAGAACTCCTGCCACAACCTCTTTGATGCCGACTCTTGCGGCAACCGCTTTTGCGGTGCGTTCGTTGTCACCCGTCAGCATTATGGTATCGATTCCCATTTTTGAAAGAAGCTCAATCGCTGTGCCCGAGCTTTCCTTTTCCTTGTCAGCCACAGCGCAGATTCCGAGCACCTCGTCGGTGTTTGCAAAAATAAGTGGAGTCTTGCCGTCGTCCGCAAGCTTTGCACATATGCTCTCTGTATTCTGAATATCTTTGCAGTTTTCTCTGATAAACAAAAGATTGCCTGCGAAGAAAAGCTTTTCCCCGATTTTTGCTGTGACTCCTTTGCCGGGAACATTTTCAAAGTCTGTTGCGTCAAAGGGGGAGATGTTCTTTTCGGTGCAGTAGGTGGTGATTGCCGTGGCAAGGGGGTGGGAGCTTTGCTTTTCAAGAGAAAGGGCGGTTTTCAAAAGCTCGCTTTCGCTTGAAGCTATAGAAATGATGTTTGTAACTGTTGGTCTGCCCTCGGTGATCGTGCCGGTCTTGTCAAGCACGACAGTTGTTATTTTGTGGGCGTTTTCAAGGGCGTCGCCCGATTTGATGAGAATTCCGTTTTCGGCGCCTTTTCCTGTGCCGACCATGATCGCCACGGGAGTTGCAAGTCCCAGTGCGCAGGGGCAGGAAATGACAAGCACTGATGTGCAAAAAGAAAGGGCAGAACCGAAATCCTTGCCGAGAAGCATCCATACGGCTGTTGTGATGATCGCAATGAGGATGACTGTCGGTACGAAGATTCCCGATATCTTATCGGCTATCTTTGCAATGGGAGCTTTTGATGCCGAAGCCTCCTCCATCAGGCGCACAATGCCTGCAAGGGTCGTGTCTTCCCCGACCTTTTCCGCCTCGACCTTGAGGTAACCGCTGATGTTGACGGTGGCGGAGGTCACTTTATCGCCCACTGCTTTTTCGACAGGCAGGCTTTCGCCTGTGACCGACGATTCATCGACGGACGAATGACCGAAGACTACCTTTCCGTCGGCGGGCACCGACATTCCGGGTTTGAGAATGAATATATCGCCTTTTGCAAGGTCTTTCGTGGAAATTTCGGTTTCTTTTCCGTCGCGTTCGACGATTGCTTTGTCGGGCGCAAGGCTCATCATCTTTTCGATGGCGTCGCTTGTTTGACCTTTTGCTTTTGTTTCAAGCATTTTTCCGAGGGTGATAAGGGTTAGTATCATGCCTGCCGATTCGATATAAAGGTGATGCGAGAATTCATGGGCGGCAGCCATATCCCCACCTCCCATGCGGAAGGCGACGATAAGCATGACGGCAACACTGTAAATTGCAGAGGACGCCGATCCGAGCGCCACAAGGCTGTCCATGTTTGCCCGTCCCGAAAAGAGCGCCTTGAAGCCCGAAATATAAAACTTTCGGTTGAAATACATGATGGGGAGCACAAGAATGAGCTGACAGAGCGAATTGAAAAGCATCTGTTCGTGACAGAAGAGATTGTCATAAAGGAATCCGCTCTTGATGAACATATGCCCCATCGAAAAGAACATCAGCGGCACAAGAAAGACAAGAGATGCAAAGAATCGGAATTTCATCGCAGAGTATTCTTTTTTTCGTATATCCGAAAGGGAGGACTTGTTTTTTTTCTGCTCTTTGCCTGCTTTCGGAAGCTCGATCCCGTAGCCTGCGTTGATTACGGCGTTTGCGATGAGCTCATCCGAAAGCTTTGCCGCGTCGCAATCAAGAGTCAGGGTGTTTGTCAGAAGATTCACCGTGACATTTTCGGCGCCGTCAAGCTTTTTTACCGCCTTTTCGACGTGCGCCGAGCAGGCGGAGCAGGTCATTCCCGTAACGGTGAAGGCTCTTTTTGCCATTATTTCACCGGTGCCCACTCAGGCTTTACATGCCAGTCGGAAAGGGAATATACCGTTGCGGTTTTGTCTCCGAGAATATCGGATATGGTATCGTGAGGATCATCGGTGAAGTCGTGTGTGTTTCCGAAAACATTGAGGAATTTGTAATCCTTGAGCTGGATATAGGCGTTGCTTCTGAATTTTATGCGTTCATTTCCGGGCTGATCCTTGAAGAAATAGACAAGCACGCCCGAGCATCTGTCGAAAATGTTGTTTTCGATGCAGAATTGCTGAACATTGGGACAGCAATAAGCGGATGCCACCATTGGCGCGCCAAGCTGTCTGCCCTTACAACCCCAGCCGAAGCCTCCGAAGCGGCAGAAGTTTCCGCAGATATATACATTTTTTATGTCGTGGTCGAATTCATTGTCACCGTTGTAAAACTCCAGCGACCAGTAGCAGTATTCCACAAGATTGTCAAGATACATGGCATCGTACTGATGCACATCAACCTTTGCCTGCGGTCCTGTCTGATGGGTGATGCCGGTGTCATATATCTGATACATCCAGTTGTTCTTTACAAGATATCCGTCGCATCTTCCGACCTCTATGGCGTTGCCGTAGCGGATGGTGTTCACATCGCGGAAGCCCTCGAGTATCGAGCCTCCGATCCAGTCGAAGATGCAGTTCGTTACTGTCAGATGAGTGCCGACAATGTCCTGAACGCCATGGGCGCCGCAGTGCTGGATGTGGAGATTATCAACGGTAAGGTGACTTTTTGCACCTCTGATGGCGTTGACTCTTGCGCCTATTTCAAGGGAAGAATATATCTTTCCGGGGTTGCCGGGCGCATAAACATAAAGCTTGTCTGTGGCAAGGTCGGAATAGAAGGTGTATTCCTGGCAGAGATCCTTGTAGCCGCCAAAATCCTTGTCTTTCCCGAGCACCATCATGTAGCCCGCGATCTCGTCATAGCGACCGTAGCTTCTGTCGGTGTTGTAATGAACGATGCCGACATTGTGCAAAAGCTCGGTACATTCCCAGACATTTTCGCAGTCGGTCTCTTTCCAGAAGGACTCATCGGCATAATCATGCTCCGAGCTGTTGAAGATGGGCTTGCGTCCCTTTCCGTAGGCGGAAAAGGTGATGTGATGATGCTCGATGAGAATGTGACCGCGGAACATATCTCCGCGTCTGAAAAGGAAGGTGTCGCCGTCCTGCATGATCTCTTTTATGTGAGAAATGGTTCTGATGGGGGTTTCTTCGGAAAGACCGTCGTTTGCATCGTCGCCGTCGGCGGAAACATAAATAATTCTTCCGCGGGCGTAATATTCGGATTCGGAGTAAATGACCCGTTCCTTCATTTCGTCGGCAAGAGTCTGCAGATAGGCAAGGGTCTGCTCCTCGTTCATGGATTCGATTTCCTTAAGATAGTTTTTTACTGACATAATTACTCCTTTCACCCATAGGGGGCGAGAATCGTTGTTATACCTAAATATTACCATTTCGCACCCCTTTTGTCAATGATAAAAAAGGTGTTTTTTTACATCTTTTATTATTACAAGGCAAAGTTTTTTTATAAATTTGTATATCAACCGATTTGTTCACAAATTATCGTTTAATTGACGCTTGTTTTATGATAAAATAACAATGTATTGGTATTACTATGGATATTTGTGTCAACATATAGATTAAAAAATAACGGAGGTAAATGATTTGATCGAGTTCAGCAAAGTCAGCAAGACCTATAACGGCAAAGATTATGTGCTCAAAAACCTTGACCTTACCATCGATGACGGCGAATTTGTTTTTGTTGTCGGTCATTCGGGTGCAGGCAAGACCACCCTTACAAAGCTTCTGCTCCGCGAGGAAAAAGTCTCCTCGGGAACTTTACATATCGGCAAATACAAGCTTGAAAGGCTGCGCAATTTCCGTATGCCTTATTTCAGACGCACCATCGGCGTTGTCTTTCAGGATTTCAAGCTTCTTGAGAACAAAACTGTTTATGAAAATGTCGCCTTTGCTCTGCAGATAGTCGGTGCAAAGAAAAAGGAAATAAAGGAGCGCGTTAAATTTTTCCTCTCTCTTGTGGAGCTTGAGGATAAGGCAGACAGCTACCCCTCTCAGCTTTCGGGCGGTGAAAAGCAGCGTGTCTGTCTTGCCCGTGCCATCATAAACAAGCCCGATATCATAATCGCCGACGAGCCCACGGGAAATCTCGACCCGTCTTTAAGCTATGATATCATGAATCTGCTTGTGCGCATAAACCAGGTCGTGGGCAGAACGGTCATCGTTGTCACACACGAAAAGCATCTTGTGGATCATTTCAACAAAAGAGTTGTCACCATCGAAAACGGAGAAATTATAAGTGATAAGGCAGGAGGGTATGACGATGCGCAGACGATATAGTATTTCATATTTCCTGTCGACGGGATTGAAGAGCTTTGTAAGAAACGGATTTATGAACACCTCGGCGATAATAATTCTTATCTCTGCAATGCTTATCTGCGGCAGCTTCACTCTTGTTTTTGTGAATCTTGACCACAATATCAGTCAGATCGACGACTACAACGAGATCGTGGTATATGCCGAAAACGATGCCACCGACGAAGAGCTTGCCAAGATGGAGCAGGACATTCTTTCCCACAAAAACACAAAGTCTGTGCGCTTTGTCCCGCGCGAGGAGGGAATCGTCAATGTCAGAGAAAGCTTTGGCTCGGATTATAACGCGCTTTTTGACAGATATGACAAGGACGGTGTCAATCCCTTGCCCGATTCGTTTGTGGTGGAGTTTGAAAATGTCAACGGCTTTGAGGATCTGAAAATCTATCTTGACAACAGTGTTGAAAATGTAGACAAAATTTCCTCCCATCTCGATATCGCAAAACGTGTAAATCAGATCAAAAACATCATCATGATCGTAAGTGTCGTGCTCACCGCGCTTCTTGCGATAGTTTCGTGGTTCATCATCGCCAATACCATAAAGCTCACCTTCAAATACCGCGAGGATGAGATCAATATTATGAAATATATCGGTGCTACGAATTTCTTCATCGCGTGTCCCTTTGTGGTGGAATCGCTTGTGGTGGCGTTCATTTCGTCGGCGATAGCCTATGCAATGCAGTATATTTCATATGATTACATCTGTAAGATTATGGCGGAGCATTATCCGATGATCCAGACCATTCCGATCGAGAATCTGCGTCTGATCCTTGCCGCCGCCTTCTTCGGTGCCACATTCCTGCTTTGCTTCTTCGGAACAGTTGTTTCGACAAGACGCTATTCAAAGGTTTAAGAGTCACCATTTTTTACAATTACAGAAAGGAAAAAATATGAAATCAAGAATTTCTTCATTTCTGATTTTTGCCGGCTTGTGCATATTCTTGCTGATGTCATCTATGTCATTTGTCAAAAACGGAGAAATGGCGCTCGCTGATGATATCTCGAACCAGATCAAAGCACTTGAAAACGATCTTTCAAGCATCGAAAAAGAACGCCTCTCTGCTGAAAAAGCTTTGAGGTCTGCCAAGAACAGCCAGGCAACTCAGATGGTGCTCAAGCGTCAGTATGACAATGAGATATCGACGATCGTTGACCTTATTTCGACGACCGAGGAGCTTATTATAAATTACGACGGTCAGATCGCAGGGCTTGAACAGAAGCTTGACGGTCTCAGAATCGAGCGCGCCGAGGAGCTTGAAAGCTTCGACGAGCTTGTCAGAATGACATATATGTACGGCGACGAGAGCTATCTTGAGATTCTTTTCGGAGCCACAAGCTTTGCGGATTTTCTTACCCGCCTTGACATGGTATCATACCTCCTCTCTTACAGCGACGGCGTTGTGGATGATCTGAATGCCATCGAGCAGGAGCTTGTGAAGACCGAAAACGAGCTTGTTGCTTCAAAGACGAGCCTTGAATCATATAAGGCATCGAAAGAGGGTCTCCTTGTCGATTTCGAAAAGAAGAGCGCTGAGGCGAATGCCCTTATTGCAAGCTACAGCAAAGATGTGAAGTCTGCAGAGGCTGCACTTAAAATAATCGAGGATTCCAAAAAGCAGCTCGAAAGGGATATTGCCGAGCTTGCCGCAAAGTCCAAAAACGACGGAACCGCATACAGCGGAGGCATTTTCATCTGGCCTGTTAATCAGGACAGAAACGCCCGCATCTCATCGGGTTGGGAATACAGAACGAATCCCATCACAAAAAGAAAAGAGTTCCACAACGGACTTGACATTCCCGCACCCACGGGCACAAAAATCTTTGCAGCAGCAAACGGTATTGTCGAAAAGAGTGCTGTGTACGGAGGCTACGGCAACTGTGTCATCATTAGCCATGGCGGCGGAGTCAGAACTCTTTACGGTCACTGCTCCAAGCTTCTTGTTTCGGAGGGACAGACTGTAAAAAAAGGTGATGTTATAGCCCTTGTGGGAAGCACAGGTATGTCAACAGGACCACATCTGCATTTCACCGTGTACGAAAAAGGCTCGACTGCTGTCAATCCCTGGAACTATCTTAACGGCTGACAATTTGCGAGGACTGTGGCATACAGTCCTCGAATTGTGCTTTGAAAGACGAAAATATCATAGGAGGAATTGTGATGAAATCAAGAATATCTCTCGGAATGTGCCTTGTGCTCATGCTTGTGGCAGCTTTCGTGACATTTCAGATAACTTATTCTTCTCTTACAAACAAATATGAAAGCACCGTGTATTCCTTCAACAAGTACACCGATGTTACAAGCAATTTTGAAGCTGTCGATTATGCCAGCGAGGATGACAGCTGGAGAGAGCTTTATTCTGTTCTTTCCGAGGCTGATGCTTACGCGAGAAACTATTATTATCACGATATCGACGAGGAAACCCTGAACAACAATATTCTTCTCATGTATGCCCTCAGTCTTGAGGATAAATATGCCAACTATTACAGCAGCGATGAATATACCGATGTGCTTGCCTCCAACACCGGAAGTGCCCACGGCATCGGTGTGCGCGTAACAAACGACAGCGTGTATGGCGGCATATATGTTTATGAGGTGATGGAATCATCTCCCGCGGCTGAATACGGCATAAAGCAGGGGGATATAATCACAACGGTTGATGGAACGCCCGTGTCGCAGGTTGGCTTTTCGCAGGCATGCGAGCTGATACTTTCGGTGCCGATTGACAAGACGGTTGCCCTTGATGTTCTGACTGCGGCATCGTCATACAGAGAAAATGTCAAGCTCGATATTCTGAAAAAAGAATACGATATCCAGACCGTTTCTGTCCGTATGCTCACCGATAAGGTGGCACACGTCAAGATCCATGAGTTCAATTACAACACAGGTGTGGAATTTGCCGCAAAGATGGATTCGGTAATTTCGCAGGGTGCCGAGCGTTTTATTTTTGACGTTCGTTCGAATCCCGGCGGAATCGTTGACGGTGTGGCAGATACCCTCGACTACCTTCTCCCCGAAGGTAAGATCATAACCACAAAGTCGCGCTTTGGTCAAGAGGCGTCCATCGAGTCTGATGCAAAGTGTCTTGAAGCTCCGATGGTGGTTCTTGTGGATTCCGCCACTGCCAGCGGCGGAGAGCTTTTTGCAGCTGCTCTGCGCGATTACGGAATGGCCTCTCTTATTGGTACCACAACCTACGGAAAGGGCTCAATGCAGACCGAGCATCCTCTGTCTGACGGCTCCTGTATCGTTTTCACAACACATATGTATTATCCGCCCTGCGGCGAAAGCTATGACGGAATCGGCATCACTCCCGACAAGGTGGTGGAGCTCACCGACGAACAGAAGTCAAGGTTCTACCGTCTTTCGGATGACGAGGACAGCCAGCTTATGACAGCTCTTGACGATGTTATAAATAAATAACGGAGAAAAATATGGCAGAAAAAAACAGCGAACGAATTGCCGCACAGAATAAAAAAGCCTATCACGACTATTTTATCGAGGAAACCTATGAGGCGGGCATTGAGCTTTTCGGAACAGAAGTAAAAAGCATCAGAGCCGCCACGGTAAATATGAAGGATTCCTATTGCTATATCGAAAAAGGCGAGCTTTTCTGTACCGGCGTTCACATCAGCCCTTATGAAAAGGGAAATGTTTTCAATAAGGATCCCATGCGCATAAGGCGCCTTCTTATGCACAAGAAAGAGATCATGAAGCTTTTCGGACTTGTGGGAAAAGAGGGATATACCCTTGTGCCCTTGAAAATGTACTTTTCGGGCTCAAAGGTGAAGGTGCAGATCGGACTCTGCAAGGGTAAGAAAAACTATGACAAGCGTGACAGCGAAGCCAAAAAGCAGGCAAACCGCGATATAGAGCGCTATACAAAGAGCATCAACAGATAAGGAAATAACATTTTGGAAAACAGAACGATTATTTTGCGAATAACCGACGGCATTCTTGACGGCGAAAAATATATGCTTCTGAAAAAGCTTGCACAAGGTCTTGTGTCGGACACCCGGTTTTTCATCGTGACGGTAAGTCCCGATGATATGGATATGCTTGAAAAAATGGTGACGACAGCCGCGTTTTTTGTCGATGAAAAAACGCTTCCGTCGCTGAAACAGGATTCTCCTGCGACAGTTTGTTTGAAAAAGCTCTGCATTGCGGTGAAGTATCTGCTGTCGGGCTTTAAGACGGTCGTTGACTATGGAGAGGGCAGGCAGGAGTGCGATTGCACTCTCAGCATCGTAACTCCGTCGGCGCATATCCATGTTCCTCTTTTTCTCAATGATAAAAAGACTGAACGCTTTGTGATGCAGGCAATTTCGGGTGCGGGAAAGCTTTTTGATGAGAACAAGAGCGATTACCTTGCCTATTGTGACGAAAAAACAGAACAGCTCGTCTTTGAAACAAAGGACGAGTATGTAAGACGCAAATATTTTGACAGCGGCATTGTCGATGCTTTTTCAGACAATACCGGTGATGATTCTGATAAAAACTAATTGAGGTGACTACTGTGGTTTACAATAATATACTCGAAGCTCTCGGAAACACTCCCATGATCAAGCTTTCCCATATGGCGGATCCCGAGGGGGCTGATATTTATGTGAAATTCGAAGGTCTCAATGTGGGCGGCTCTATCAAAACAAGAACTGCCTATAATATGATATGTGAGGCTGAAAAACAGGGACTTATAAACAAGGATACCATCATTGTCGAACCCACCAGCGGAAATCAGGGCATCGGACTTGCCCTTGTGGGTGCTGTTAAGGGCTACAGAACAGTGATAATCATGCCCGACTCGGTAAGCGAGGAAAGAAGAAAGCTTGTGCGCCATTACGGTGCCGAGGTTATCCTTGTTCATGATGCCGGAAACATCGGTCTTTGCATCGAGGAGTGCCTGAACACAGCCCTTCGTATGCGCGATGAAGACCCTCGGGTTTTTGTTCCTCAGCAGTTTGAAAACCCTGCAAACTCCGCGGTTCAGCGCGAGGTTACGGGCCGCGAGATCCTCGAACAGGTGGCAGGTCCCATCCACGGCTTCTGCTCGGGCATAGGAACCGGCGGAACCATCACAGGTATCGGTGAAACGCTAAAAGAGGCAAACCCCGACATCGAAATCTGGGCAGTTGAGCCCGAAAATGCAGCCATTCTTTCGGGCGGCTCGATCGGAACCCATGTCCAGATGGGCATTGGTGACGGACTTATTCCCGACATTCTCAACTGCGAGATATATAACGACATCTGCATTATTGCCGATGATGAAGCCATCCGCACCTCAAAGGAGCTTGCATCAAAAGAGGGCATCATGTGCGGAATTTCCAGCGGCACAAATGTTGCGGCGGCAATCAGACTTGCAAAAAAGCTCGGCAAAGGAAAAACTGTTGTCACAGTTCTTCCCGATACCGCAGAAAGATATTTCTCCACACCTCTTTTTGACGACTGATACATAATAATCGGAGGCTTTTATGAAAAAGTTTGACCCCGTATTCTCTGATTTTCCGCATATCGTCCATGGCGGCGATTATAACCCCGATCAGTGGCTTGATTATCCCGAAATTATTTCGTATCCCGAAATTATTTCGGAGGATGTCCGCCTCATGAAGCTTGCGGGCATGAACAGTGCGACTCTCGCCATATTCGCCTGGGCTGCCATCGAGCCGCAGGAGGGTGTTTTCAAGCTTGACTGGCTTGAAGAAATCGTAAATAATCTTTACAAAAACGGTATATATACAATTCTTGCCACCCCCAGCGGTGCGCGCCCTGCATGGCTTGACGAAAAATATCCCGAAGTGCGCCGCACCTCCAATACGGGTGTAAAGCAGCTTCACGGCAAGCGTCACAATCATTGTATGTCCTCTCCCATCTTTCGCGAAAAGGTTGCAAAGATCAACAGTGTGCTCGCCGAGCGCTTTAAGGACAATCCGGGTGTCAAAATGTGGCACATCTCAAACGAGTTTTCGGGCGAATGCTTCTGCGATATCTGTAAGAAAAATTTCCGCGACTTTTTGCGCAGAAAATATAGCAATGACATAAAAAAGCTCAATCACGAGTGGTGGACAGGCTTCTGGAGCCACACCTATAACGATTTTGATCAGATCGACCCTCCGTCACCCATCGGAGAAAACCGTGTACACGGTCAGAATCTTGACTGGATGCGTTATACCACCTATATAACGGGCGATTTCATCGACAACGAGGCAAAGACCTTAAAGTCGATTACTCCTCACATTCCCGTTACCACAAACCTTATGGGAACTTTTCAGGGTCTTGATTACTGGAAGATTGCGCAGCATATTGATGTTGTATCGTGGGACAGCTATCCGCAATTCCACAATCCCTATTTTAACGATGCGGATGTGGCGGTGGAATTCGGTCTGCGCCATGATCTCACCCGTTCTCACCTGCACAAGCCTTTTATGCTCATGGAAAGCACCCCCAGCTGTGTCAACTGGACACAGGTAAATAAAATGAAGCGACCGGGTATGCACTATCTTGCATCTATGCAGGCGATTGCCCACGGAAGCGATACAGTGCAGTATTTCCAGTGGCGCAAATCCCGCGGCTCGTCCGAAAAATTCCACGGGGCCGTCGTTGACCACGAGGGAAGCGAAAACACAAGAGTTTTCAAGGAGGTTGCAAGACTCGGACAAGATCTTGCAAAGCTTGACGAGGTCGTCGGATGTGACACAAAATCCGATGTCGCCATCATCTATGATTGGGAAATAAGCTGGGCAATTTCCGATTTCGAAGGCTACAACGACCGCAGAAATTATGAAAAGACTGTGCGCGAGTTTTACAGATGCTTTTTCAATCATGCAGTCAATGTGGATTTTCTTCCGCTTGACGGGGATTTTTCAAAGTATAAAATGGTCGTGGCACCCATGCTGTATCTTCTGTCCGAGAATGTGATCGACAGACTCGAAGAGTATGTTAGATGCGGCGGAACGCTTATCTGTACATACATGAGCGCCTATGTCAACGAAAACGATCTCTGCTATCTCGGCGGACTTCCCGGAGGAAAGCTGAGAAAGGTCTTTGGCATCTGGGCAGAGGAGCTTGATGCACTCCATGCAAGCGAAAGGGTCAGAAACGAATATCTTGCAAACGAGCTTTCGGTGGAGGGCGAATTTGAATCGTTCGATTTCTGTGAGGTCATCCATCCCGAGGGAGCAAAAACTCTTGCCGAATACCGTTCGGAATTTTACAGCGGAATGCCCTGTATCACCGTCAATGATTACGGCAAAGGAAAGGCTTATTATATCGCCACCCGTCAGAGTCCCGAGGATCTTGAAAAGCTTGTTTGTGCCATCACCGACAAGCTTGGTATTGAAAGAATAGTCCCCGACAGACTTCCCGACGGCGTGAAGGTCATCTCCCGCACCGATTATGAAAACGAGTATGTTTTCGTGACCAACTATTCGACCGAAGAAAAAGTGGTTGAAACAGGGGACAGGGAGTGCGAAAATCTCCTTGACGGCAAGCTTTATTCCGGAAGCATCACTCTCCCGGGCTATGGGGTTGCGGTGCTCAAAAGAAAAGTATAAAAAGTGATCTTTGCATCCGAGAAATCGGGTGCAAAGAAATTTGAAAAAAACACTTGACAAACAAGAACTCTTGTGGTAATATATATAGGAACAATGAAGCAGAACACAGTTCTCACCCGGCGCAATCTGGCGTAAGGTCAATACTTTCGGACGGTATCTTTGTGCCGTGTCGTTGTGTTTTGCGGAGATTGTTTCTTCGCAATTTTTTATTTTTACCCGTTTTGGAGGTGTTTTGCATAGGAACAGCCAAGGAGCTCTCTGTGAACGAAGAAATCAGAGCAGCTGAAATCAGAGTTGTTGACGAGGACGGCTCGCAGCTCGGTATCATGAAAACTCAGGACGCAAAAAAGCTTGCTTTTGAAAAGGGACTCGATCTTGTTGAGATCGCACCCGGCGCCGAACCGCCTGTTTGCCGCATCATGGACTTCGGAAAATTCCGCTTCGAAAAAGAAAAGAAGCAGAAGGAAGCCAAGAAAAAACAGCAGAAGATCGATATCAAGGAAATTCAGCTTTCCTGCCGTATCGATACCCACGATTTTGAAACAAAACTCAACCACGCAAGAAAGTTCCTCACCGCAGGAAACAAGGTCAAGGTCTCTGTGCGTTTCAAGGGCCGTGAAATGAATCATACATCCATCGGACTTGAAGTTATCAACAAGCTGGGTGACGCCTGCACCGATATCGGTGTCATCGAAAAGCCTGCGGTTCTTGACGGAAGACAGATGTTGATGTTCCTTGCACCCAAGAGTGCCGCTGCAAAGCCCAAGAAGGAAAAGCAGCAGCGCGACAAAGGCGAAGACGAAGAATAAGTCAATTCCGAAATATATCGTATAATGCGGTCTTATTTCGTTATGAAAAAATTAAAACTTGAAAGGATGAATCACTGTGGGAAAGACTAAGACACATAAGGCTACTGCCAAGCGTTTCAAGATTACTAAGGGCGGTAAGGCAAAGTTCAATCATCTTAACAGAAGACACAAGCTCGGAAAGAAGACTTCCAAGAGAAAGCGTCAGCTTCGCAACAACGCTTATATCAGCGAATCGTTCGCACCCATCGTAAAGAAGCTTATGCCCTACGCATAAACTTTTTTGTGAAGTTTGTTAATTTGATTAAATTCGGAGGTATATAAAATGGCTAGAATTAAGGGCGCTCTTATGACAAGAAAGAGACGCAACAAGATGTTAAAGCTCGCTAAGGGCTACTGGGGTTCCAAGAGCAAGCACTTCAAGATGGCAAAACAGGCCGTAATGAAGAGCGGCAACTACGCTTTTGCAGGCAGAAAGATGAAGAAAAGAGATTTCAGAAAACTCTGGATCACTCGTATCTCTGCTCAGTGCAAGGTAAACGACATCAACTATTCGAGATTTATGAACGGTCTCAAGAAGGCAGGCGTTACTCTTAACAGAAAGATGCTTGCTGAGATCGCAGTTTCCGACAAGGAAGCTTTCGCAAACCTCGTTGCTACCGCAAAGGCAGCTCTCTAATTTATAAATAAAAGCCTTCCGATTCGGAGGGCTTTATTTTTTGCCATTGATTAAACTTTGACTCCTTCCGTCTTCGCCTGCGGCGAATCCACCTCCCTCATGAGGGAGGCTTATTAAGGCTCCTCCTTTGGGGGAGCTGTCAGCGTAGCTGACTGAGGGAGTCGGAGTTTAGGTGTCGAAAACGGGGCTGATATCGAAAGATCCTTTTCGATAATTGTTTTCTACCGTTATTTCTTTTTCAAAAAGAAATGACGAGAGGGAGTGCGCGAGAGGGGCGTGATAGCTCCTCTCGCATTGCTTTTTACCATTGATTGCGGAAGAGGAGGCAAAATAAGGCTTATCCTTTGGGGGCTGCAGTCAGAGCTGACTGCGGGAGTTGAGTTTTTGCCATTGATTAAACTCTGACTCCTTCCGCCTTCGCCTGCGGCGAATCCACCTCCCTCATGAGGGAGGCTTATTAAGGCTCCTCCTTTGGGGGAGCTGTCAGCGTAGCT